>CAKQDQ010000027.1 GCA_934229335.1 uncultured Prevotella sp. | reverse complement strand
GTCTAAGATATACTCTGTTGGCGGTATGCTGATGAACAAGATGAAGAGCGGTCTCAACATCATCGTAAACTCTGACGGCACAACCCGTAAGGCTATTAAGAAGTAGACAATCTTAAACATTTTACCGAGGGCGCGGTGGACTGTGACTGCCTGCCGTGCCCATATTTAAAAGAATCTATTTCATTAACAATAACAAAACTATTCATTATGAGTATGAATATTACTAATAACAAGATGAAGACACTCGCAGTATGCCTTTTGTCTTTCGCCGCTGCTTCAGCCTTTGCTGACGGTAACAGCGACAATAACAAGGTGTACGTAGAGCCATTCTCAGTCGTTCCTGGCGAAAACGCCATTGTGAACGTGGCAATGCAGAACGACAGTGTCATGTCATCGTTGCAGTTTGATATCGCGCTGCCAGAGGGATTGACACTCATTGGCGATGAAGAGCGTAACAATGACCGCATTACACGTACAAGTCACAGTCTGAATATTACAGACTATAACAGCACTGATTATTCCGCTACTCGCGTGACAATTCTCGCTAAAGGTTCAAAACCAGAGAAAAAGGCAATCCTTGGTAAAGAAGGCGTATTGTTTACATTCAACGTAAAGGCGGATGAGAAGTTTAATGGTGGCAAGATACAGTTATCACACGTCATAGGTAGTGACGCAACAAAGATGGTAAATGGCAAGAACGTTCCAGCCATAGAGCGTAGAATGAACAACAGTGAGACAAGCGTAACAGCCGATGTTGGTACTGTGTCTTATGGTCCTGAGACACTGAACATCACGTTCACAAAGAACGACACACTCTCTTTCTATCTTGATAACAAAATAGAAAACCCAGTAGCGGTGGAGGCTAACATTAATCTTCCTGAGGGTGTAGTGGTTGACGATGTGCTCATGGGCGATCGTATCTCAGACAACACCAACGCACTCTATAACGAGGTGACTGGTAAGATTATGGTAGAGAGCCTTCAGAACGATCCGTTCGGTGCTGATAAGACACTTCCAGTTTTCAAAGTAGTGCTCAAGGGCACAAAGGAAATGGAGGGCGTAGTATCATTCAGCGATGTTCTCGTAAGTAACATAGGTACAGCATTCTCAGTACCAAGCACAACAGAGAGTGTAAAGGTAACGGTAGTAGACCTCAACAAGAAACTCACCGCTGAACTCACCGACTCGCTCGCAGCCGTAGAGAAAGCCTTTAATGATACCCTCGCAGTCATCAAGGCCTACACAACCGACGAGGGCAAGGCATGGGCAGACTCAGAAGACGCTGACGCCATATCCAACACTCTCACCGATGCAAGACTGAACCTCGAGGCAGCGTCAGACGCTGGTACAGTAGACGAGAAGTATGCAGAAACCCTCATCGCTCAGTTAGAAGAGGTGAAGGCGTCAATAGCAAACCTCGCCAAGAAAGCAGCAGAGGCAGAAGAGAATGTCAAGACCATCATAGGTGACGTGAATGGTGATGGCAAGGTAACAATGGCTGATGCTAATATGATTGCCAATCATTATCTTGGTAGTGAGCAGGAAGGCTTCAATAAAAAGGCGGCAGATATGAATGATGATGGTAATATAACGGTTGCCGATAGTAATGAGGTTGCCAATATTTATCTTTCAAAATAATAATATATAAGTTAACAAACAATATGAAAAAGTTTATTGTAGCAATAGTAGCAATGATGTGTGCTGTGGCATCGGTTATGGCGCAAGATATCGCAAACATTCCTGATAACAGTCTCTATATGCTTGATTGTACAGCCAAACCTGGTGAACAAGTCACCATGTCTGTTCATATGAAGAATACCGCAACTGTACAGTCACTTGGTATGCATTGCGTTATGTCAGAGGGTCTTTCAATGGCAAAGGACGAAGAGGGCTATTATATTATTGCATTGTCAGACCGTGCGAATAAGCATAATCTGTTTGACCCGACGTTTGTAAAAGGAGAATATCGAATTGCAATTTTGCAGAGTGGGCGTCCATTCAAAGGAAATGAAGGTGAGATATTTACTTTCGGTGTGAAGGTCGCAGATGATATTACTCCTGGTGAATATGAGGTTAAACTAACTGAAGTGGAACTCTCTGGAGATTCTAAACTGTATGATAAGGGCATTATCTCAGAGAATGGTGTCTATGCGGCAAAGATTACCGTCATTGACCCAACAGGTATCAATGGCGTTGCTGGTGACGCAGCACAGGGTGCGGTAGAGATTTACAATGTAAATGGTGTCAAGCAGTCAACGTTACAGTCAGGTCTTAACATCGTTAAGAACGTTAAGACAGGCGATGTAAAGACTGTTAGTGTAAAATAATAATGTGACGCCTTCCCGAAACGCTTATTTCTTTCATAAGGAATTGCAGGTAGGTGTATTCAAAGCAGTTTTAAGTCAATTATCTGTTTTGTGAGCGAGTGCGGTCGATGTGAATCGGCCGCACTTTTTGTGTATTAGGTGCAAGTATTTCATAAAAAAGAGTCTGACTATTTGGCTATCTCAAATAATTATGCTAATTTAGTACTCGAAAATTAAAACAGCAAGTTATGGCAAGAAAATTATATCCTATAGGAATTCAGACCTTTGAGAGAATACGTAGGGAAGACAGACTTTACATAGACAAGACAGAGTATGTGTATCGCATGACACATACCGATAGCACCTATATTTTTCTGGGACGACCACGTCGTTTCGGAAAGTCCTTGCTCGTTACTACACTCAAAAGTTATTTCGAAGGAAAGAAAGAATTGTTCAAGGGACTTGCCATTGAGAAGCTAGAGAAAGAGTGGACAGAATATCCTGTGCTCCACTTTGATATGAGTGGCGGAAAGCACATGGAGAAGGAGCAGTTGGAGAGATATTTGGGGTACATCTTACAGGATGAAGAAAAGAAATGGGGAATACAACATCCGCAAGTGGATGCCAACAACAGACTGACAGACCTCATCAACACTGCCTATGAGAAGAGTGGCAAACAGGTAGTAGTACTCATTGATGAATATGATGCGCCAATGCTCGATGTCGCCCACGAGAAAGAACAACTTGATGTTTTGCGCAACATCATGCGCAATTTCTATAGTCCTTTGAAGTACTGCGAGGCGAAACTACGCTTTGTGTTCCTTACAGGTATCACCAAGTTCTCGCAGGTCAGCATCTTTAGCGAACTGAACAATATTACCAATATCTCCATGGATGATGACTATGCAGGTGTATGCGGAATAACCAAGGAAGAGTTAGTGTCTCAGATGTCAGGGGATATCAAGGAATTAAGCCACAAGAGGAAAATTACGCCTGAGGAAACGGTAGAAAAATTGAAAGAATACTATGATGGTTACCATTTCTCGGCTTTCTCACCAGATGTGTTCAACCCTTTCAGTGTGCTAAACTGTCTCTCGAAGGGTAAGTTCGAATCATTTTGGTTTACATCTGGCACTCCAACATTCCTCATCAATATGATGCGAAAGTTTAATGTATGTCCTACATCTCTTGGTAAGGCGTACTCGAAGTCCTCTGCCTTCGATGCCCCTACCGAAAACATGAATGTCATCACGCCTTTACTGTATCAAAGCGGTTATATCACCATTAAGGAATACGATGAAATAACAGACCTTTACACCCTCGATCTTCCTAACAAAGAAATTAAGGTTGGTCTATTTGAAAGTCTCTTGCCAAACTATCTTGAAGGCATATACGCTCAAAATTGTGATGTCGCTATTGCCAGGATGTCTGTGCTCATTCGTCAGGACAACATGGACGAAGCCTTGCAACTGTTGCAGACCTTCCTCGGCACAGTGCCATACTGTAATGTCACTAACTACGAGGGGCATTACCAGCAGATGCTTTTCATCATCTTCACGCTCCTCACGGAGTATGTGGTAGATGTAGAGGTACACACACCTAACGGTAGGGTGGATATAGTATTGCTTACCACCACTCGTCTCTACCTTATCGAACTGAAGTTGAACAAAGACGCTCAGACAGCAATGCAGCAAATCAATCTAAAGAATTATGCTCAGCGCTTCGCCCTTTCAGGTAAGCCTGTAACCAAAGTCGGCATCAACTTCGATAGTACAATGGGTAATATCACAGATTGGGCGATAGAGTAAAGGCGTAACATCAAAAGAATTTTCTGTTCATCTGTAATTTTTCTTGCGTAAAGTTATTAGAATTGGAAAAATATAACTAAATTTGCAAATGGTTCTGATTCGTATATTCAGAATTGGAGAAACTCCTATTTCTGTTTGTGCGAATTACTTAATGTGTAAGTGAACTACTATATTATAGAATAGCGTTTACAAGACGCTTCATCTTTTTACTCTTCAAACTTCGAACACTTGAGGACTAACGTAAAAGGTGACGCAGCGAGTAGATGCTCTCGGGATGTGTTTATGACGCATCCCTTAATGCGTTATATCCATTTCTTAATAAAAGGATATCTCGTTTAAGGGATTACTGTATACATATCAGCGTGGGCTTCGAGGTTGCTTATCTTAACGTTAGTGGGCAAGTTCGAAGGCCTGAAGAGTGAGATAAGCAATTTGTACGGATCTCACGCTTTTTTTATTTTTATAGTAAGAACATATTTTTATTACAATTTTCTTGTTGGAGGTCACAAGAGTCATTATCCTTAAAGTATACGAAATGAAAATTAAGGGAATTAGCCTTTTGGCTTTCGTTTTTGTGGTTCTTGGTTTAACTTCATGTGTCAATGACTATGTTGCCAATTATTCAGTTGGACTTAGTTCTGTAGAGCGTTCTCTTGATGCAAAGCAACAGTTTGGTGAAACAAAAGTAATGGATCTAACAGAGAAGGGAGTTAGTAATAATCATTATGAAGACGATTATATCGATGTCGTTTGGTCTGTTGTTAATCAAAAACAATTTAACTTTACTCTGAAGAATAAAAGCAGTCATACCATCAAAATAAATTGGGATGACATCAGTTATGTTGATACAGAAGGTTTTGTGGGGCGAGTTGTGCATGCTGGAGTAAAATATGCAGACAGGAATAATTCTCAGCCAGCCATTACAGTTCCTAAGGGGGCATGCATATCTGATATGCTTCTTCCTACAGAGAATGTTTCTTTTAGAAATGGAGGTATGTTAGGGCAAGTATATATACCTGGTGGTTGGGAAGAGACATATCTATTTCCATGTGTTTATAAGGGTCGTAAAAAATTTGATGCAGGTGCTCCTTCGTTTATTGGTAAAATAATGAAGGTAATGATGCCAGTTATGATAGAGAATATTCAAAATGATTATGTATTTACATTTACCATAGACAGATTATTGAAGTCCACGGCTGAAATTCGTTTTCAAAAGAGGAAGGAAAAGGCTGATTCTATGTATCAATAAGACTTGTGAAAATTTTAGCACCTGTACGTTTTTACTCATAGATAAAGAGTGATTAAACTCGAACAAAAATGTTTTGAGAATATCAAATTTTTCATTTTAACGTTAATCTCCATTAATCTGACATTAATCTTTCATCAATCTATTTCTTACGAGATATTTAAATGTATATGGTCATGAACCATGGTGTTAATTATAGATGTCAGATTAATGGAGATTAATGTTATAAAAATGACGAGCAGACCTATCATTTTATGATAATTATTTTATAATATCTTTGATAGTTTGAGGATTTCTTTGATTACCACCTTCATCTGTCATCAGTTCCTCACCACGTAGTTGGCTCTCCGTAACCTGCTTTTCTATAGTTTTCTCTCCAGCAGGTATCGTCCAGCCTTGCTTCGTTAATTACTTTGCCTGTTTTTCTAAAATGTATTGCGTGCAAGATAGAGGACCGTTATTCTGCGCGAAATAGTAATTTTATTCCGCTTCGCGCAAAATAACGATTCGTTATTTTGCGCGAAATGATATTTTTAGTACCTTTGCAGCATAATAAAGGAAAAAAATATGGCACAAAAGATAATAGGAAGAGAAAGAGAAATACAAGAGTTGTATTCTTTGTATCAGACAGATAAGCCTGTTTTTGCGGTGGTTTATGGCAGAAGAAGAGTGGGCAAGACCTTTCTTGTGAGAGAACTGTTTGACGGAAAATTCAGTTTTTATCATACAGGTTTGTCACCATACGAAATTAAGGGTAAGAAATTAAAAGAGTTGCAACTTGGTAATTTCTATTCAAGCCTTGTGAAATATGGAAGTAAATTAAATACTGTTCCTGCGGATTGGTTTGAAGCCTTTAATGCCCTGATAGAAATTCTTGAGCAAAAGGATCGACATGAACGACAAGTCGTGTTTATAGATGAGTTACCGTGGATGGACACTCCACGTTCAGGTTTTGTCACAGCATTAGAACATTTTTGGAATGGATGGGGTGCAGGAAGGGAAAATCTTATGCTTATAGTCTGCGGTTCTGCAACTTCGTGGATTTCTGATAAAATCATAAATAACAAGGGCGGTCTGTTTGATAGGACAACAGATGAGATTAAACTACGTCCTTTTACCCTTGCTGAGTGTGAACAGTACTATAAGTCGAATGGAATAGCAATGTCAAAGTTTGATCAGTTACAAAGTTATATGGTGACGGGAGGAATACCTTATTATATATCTATGCTTCAAAAAGGCAAGAGTCTCGCGCAAAATATTGACAGGCTTTTCTTTGAACCATCTGCAAAATTAAGTTTGGAGTTCGACCGTCTGTACTCATCACTCTTTACTAATGCCGAAGACTGTAAGAAGATAGTAAGGCTACTGTCTCAAAAGCGACAGGGATATACACGCAAGGAAATCACAGAGAAAACAAAACTTCCTGACGGTGGCGGATTGACAACTACGCTCAAAACTCTTGAAGTAAGTGATTTCATTACGTCGTATGTGAAGTTTGGTTATCCAAAGAGAGAAGTATACTATTGTCTTACAGATTTTTATAGTAAGTTCTATCTCTCATTTATCGATGGTAAGAAGACAATGAATCCACGTTATTGGCAGGATAATCTGCTAAGCCCAGAATTAAATGCTTGGCGTGGTTTTACCTTCGAGACACTTTGCTTTTATCATTTGCCGCAGATAAAGCAGGCACTTGGCATCAACGGAGTACAAACAGAGGCGAGTCCATGGAAAAGTCGTAAAGAGCAAAACGGAGCACAAATTGATATGGTTATTGATAGGGCGGACCGTGTAATAAACATCTGTGAAATGAAATTCAGTGAAGATGATTTCACAATAAGTGCCTCTTATGATAAAACGTTACGTAATAAACTCAGCACGTTTATGGATGAGACGCATAGCAAGAGTTCGTTGCATCTGACGTTGATAACTACTTATGGCTTAAAAATGAATGAATATGCAGGTAGGGTGCAGAGTGTGATTACAATGGAAGAATTGTTTAGGTAATGTCATCTTTCGCATTTCTTGTCTCATCTTGCTGGCTATTTTGTGGTAGTTCATCAATCCCGATGCTCGCATCGTCCCCCTCCGCTTTCGCTTCTCCCCCGCTGGGTGGTGGAGGGCAACCATCTTCATATCCCCATAATATCTCAGCAATGTGAGGTAAAAACAGCGTACGTTATTTTTTTCAATATTACTTAATGTAAATTATTTATGGGTGGTTCTATAAATATGTTCAAAATATAACATTGCTAATTTATAAAACCACCCATAACATCTATCCTCCTACTTGAATTGTAGAAAATATCGTTAATCTACTGATATTTACTTAATGTCTCATCAACAATTTTATTTAATTCATCACCCTCTTGCTCCAATTCTTTCTTCATGTTACGCTTTAGACGTGCGGAAAGTTCCTTTTTATCAAACGCTATGCGTGTCTGCACCTCATAATTGTTATTGTTCAGAACACGATAGATAACTAATACAGGAATGCTGTTAGTGAGACATTCGTCAACGATAGCCTTTGCACGCTGGTTAAACTTATCAACAGTGGTAGCTGTGATAGCAGACGTCTGTGAGTTGTCCAATTTTGACTGCATAGCGGCAACAATTTGACTTTTCAGACTTGTCGCAATCTCCGTCATAGCAGCGTTGCGTGCAGCAGCGTATGCAGCGTTATATGTTCCAGCTACTTGGCTTGCAGTGTGCATAATAAATCTCTTGCAGATATTACCACCTTCGTCCGTCATCAGTTCCTCACCACGTAGTTGGCTCTCCGTAACCTGCTTTTCTATAGTTTTCTCTCCAGCAGGTATCGTCCAGCCTTGCTTCGTTAATTGCTTTGCCTGTTTTTTAGAGTCTTTCGTAGGTTTGGCATTAAGCATCTTCAAGTTAATCTTGTTCAGTTCTTGTTGTCGTTCTGCAAGTTCTTGCGCAGTTTGCGCAAAACTGGTGGCAGCGATAAGCGTTGCAGCCATGATTGTCAAAAATCTTTTCATACGTTTAAGTGTTTGAAAGTTATTAATTATAGAAATGTCCGGCACCGTACAGTCCGAACTGTGGGTCGGGCTTAGGCTGCCATGTCCTTATTTTAATTAAAGGTTCTTCTGCGTTTGTCATGTCAACCATGAGAAACAGGAATCCCTTGTCTGCATAAGTAGATGAATTATATTCTTGTCCTATCTGTATTGAGAATATATCGCCTTTCAACTTGTCTAACTTCATGATGTCATTATTGGTGAATTTGATGTTGATAAAGTTATTCCTTTCGCAGGTACGTCTAAGGTTCCGTATATATTCCGTCTTGGTGTATTGTCTATATGTCACAATCTCGCGCCCGATTGCCGACAGTTGACAGTCTGTCATTCCTGGGTAAGTAGTTCTTTTGGCAACGTGACCTACAATGATGGTTGCATTATCATCAAATATAGAGCGTATGTAAGCGGTATCTTTTAAGCAATATGCAGTTTTATAGTTTTCCAGAAAACCCATAATCTGTTGTCTCACCTTTTCTCCCCATGATACGTTCTTGTTTAATAGGTCCTCTTCTGCCTGATGACCAATGCCGAAAGTTAGGTTACTTATCATGCCGTCACGGTCAAAGGTAAGGATTATGTCTTCTACGAAGGTCGTCTTATGTCCCCTCTCTGTTACGCTGAAAGCCATTTGTATTCCCCTTGCTACGACTTTATTGTCAGCGTATGGATATAGTGTTATGTTCGGTTTTCCTATGACTCGCCCTTTCCTGCCTCTAATTAATTTAAGAAAATTGCTAAGTCCACGTCCTGTAAAACAGTCAGCCGCCATATCGTACTGACGCATACTCAAGGCCTTTATAACCTTATCTATATTTTTCTGATAAATCGCATTATCAATTTTAGAATTTATTAGCGTATAATTTTCTTTAGGTGAAGATACAGAAGAAACGATCTTTGTAGTTCTGTTAACTGGTGTTTGAACAACAAACTCTTTACAGAAACTACGTTTGGGAATAACCTTTAGCACGCTTTGCATCTCAGCATCTCCTCTTGCCCAATTCTTGTACTCATATTCAATGTTCAGATGTATGGCTTCATCATTCTCATGTCCTGGAGCCATTTCTACGAAGGCATTTCCTCCTTCCGCCTTACCATCGCAGTTGTCTGCTCTGCCGTCGTTATATGTAAAGTCGATAGTGGTAGGTGTACCTTTGTATGTGAACCGTAGATTTACTTCACAACCAGTGCGCCCCATATACTCAACTTTTATATTGTTAAGGATATCTCGGATCTTTATTGGCAGAGTATTTATCAAAATGTTACCATTACTGTCTATTACTTTATTAGGAAATTGCAAGGACCGCAGCAAAGTGTAAGCCCAATAGTAATGCTGTAAGGCTATGTCTACATTACCTATCTCTAATGACCAGTCAGCCAGTCTTACCATATTCTTTAGTCTGTCGATGCGTTCTTCATACATTTTCTCCAGTTCTGAGACAAGCATATATTTCCTTACGATAAACAAACCGTCTTTTTTGCCGACAGGCCATGTCTGCACATTAGTTAGTGACGACTGTGCATACGTCTGTACGCATTGGCGCACACTTTCCTTATAATCCGTAATACCATTAACGCTCGTACCGTCATATATGCTTTTGAAATCGCTCGATACATGAACAGCCACCATCTGTAGTAGATTATCAAGTGCAGCATTACCTGCCTCTTGTTCCGTCGTTCCTGTACCTGTACCGTAATAGTAATTACCAGAAGACGTCACTGTGTCCCAATCTATCGCATAAAGTGCTGTTGATATGATGCAGTGTATTATCAAAAAAAATATTCTATTCATTCTTTTGTAACTAATTTCATTGAGAGTGTCTTGGGTGAGTCTATCTCGCCATAGTGTTGGTCTGCATAGAACACAAATGTATCGCTTGACCTATATATGTGCTTTGTCTTAGTAGAGTAATACATTACGCTCATAATCTCTCCCTTTTCACCTACAACAGGATATACGTCCCAGTATTTTCCCTTGGGCCCGTCTATATAGATGCCTCTCCCCCTACATTCCGTTCCACAGAATACTGCGACTTGGTCGTTCGCCGTCATGTTCTCGGAAATGCCCTCTGGCATCAGTATATAGAAGTGCATATTGTCAGCGCATGATGCCGTAACGTACCAATCCGTTGGAGTTTCAAACTCTGATGTTGAAGGAGTCGATGGATGCTCAGGCTTTGTGTCTGCAGGCTTGTTTGTATTGCTATTGCCGGGGTCTTCCGTTCCGTTATCATCACCTCCGCCACATGAGTTAAGGGCAAAAGTTATCATTGCCGTTAGCAATAGAAAAAATATCTTCTTCATAATCTTATCTTTTATTTATCTTGGTAATCTTTGATGCTCCTTTCAGAATAGAGTGAATAAGATATGTCCCTAACGGTAAAGTGTCAATATCAGTTGTTTTCATTGCTCTACCGTTAGTGTCGTATATAGCAGTTATTGTGCCGATGCCGTTATCATACTTGTTGAACTTGATGCTTGTAGGATTATCTACAGTTCCCACTACCGTATCATCTGCATATTGTATGCTGCTATTGGCGTATGCTACGACATTACCATTACGCATTAGCCGCATGGTCATAATATCGTTCTTGTTACCCTGTATAGTAAGATATGCCTTACTATCGGTTTGTATTGACGCACAGCCGCGTATCTCGTTGTTGCATACCGCTACAATGCTGTCACCGTTTTCTATTGGTAGTCCACTAATCGTAGCGATGAGGTTCATGTTGTTGGCGTACTTAGAACTTCGTACAGTTTCTTCATTTTCCGTAACGCCTGTACTTGCCATGAATCTAAACTTTGCGTTTCTTGCTCCTTCCTTGCGTTTTATCATGTAGCCACGACCAGACGTTAGTGCCTTTAACTCTCCCTGCCATGTAGCGGTCTTAGCATCGTAAACAGAGAATTGTTCTTGCGACTTAATGATGTCACCGTCTTCTGCGTCATAGTTCGCTAATGCTTCAGCGAGCATTTCTGTTGTTGCCAGCGGATAAGCGATATAGTTCCAGCCAGGCATTACGCTTATCTCTACCTTCTCGGGGTTCGCGGCATTGATGTTAGTCGTGAGAACTTGACTTTTGGCGGAATGTATTTTGTACATCTTATTGTTATCAAATGTCCCAACGCCTAATGTTCCATACCACTTCTTCTTGTCTTCTGAGAAAGAAATCGCCTTACTGTCATTTTTTACTTCATCACCAAGTGTCCATTCGCCTACAGATAGAATGTCAGAAATTGCGGATTGCTTGCCATTAGCATTGATAGTAACCCAGTTCCAACCTTCGCCTATCTGTATCTTCGGCATCTTTATTACGCTAAATGCAAATCTCGCCACTTCGCTCTTGCTGTTATTTTTGTCTATTGCTATTGCCTTTATCGTAACATCATTGTTGATAATGATAGGAGTAGTGTATAGAGTTGATGCCGATGTTGGCTCAGAGCCGTCAGTGCTGTAATACATCTTTGTGTCACTTGCTTCTGATATCAGTGATACAGTGTATCCTGTATAGTCCGCTTTCGTCTCATTACGATCCGTCTGTGGTCTGTTAAGTTTCCACAATGCCTTTACGCTCATATCCTCCGCAGGTATTCTTTCAGGAATGCTCGGCTGCCAACCAGCGAACGAATATCCAGTCTTCACAGGTTGTTGAGGCTGGGCATATTCAGAATCATACAGTCCTTCTATTGCTTCTACAACACTGCCGCCATCAGTGTCAAACGTAATTTTATGATTCTCACGCTTGAATACAGCGTTATACGTTACGTCATGACTCGGTATGGTAGCGTCAACTGCCGGTTCCCAACCTGTGAAACTATAGCCAGTTTTCTTAGGTTCATTCGTTGGCAGTATTATCTCTGTTCCGTAGTCAAGCGTATTCTCTTGCATAACATTTCCGTCTGCCATGAATGTTACCTTATATTTCTTCGGCTTCCACTGTGCGGTGAGTGTCATGTCTTCGTATGGCATGGTAGCAGGAAAAGCAGGTTTCCACCCCATGAAGGTATAACCATTACGCTCAGGTGATTGTGGGCAGTCTATCTGTGCACCGCAAAGGGCTGTTATAGACATAACGCTACTACCACCATTACTGTCAAATGTAATAGTGGATTTCTGTCCTTCCTTTACGGTTACAGTCCTTGTTAGTTCTGTGTCTGCGTAATAGTTGTTACGAGTAAAACGTGCCGTAACAGAGGTTGTACCTTGACTCACAGGGTTAAGGTATAACTTTCCGTTTATGCTAACGAAGTTCACTATCCGTTCATCTGCTGATGAATAATATGACACAGGCAAACCGCTTGATGTCTTTGCGTTAACCTCTATCACCGAACCTCCCACAGCCAATCCGTCAAGGCTCTGTTCCCAAACTATGCTTTGTGGGTGTTTCTTTATTGTTACCTTGCATGATGCACTGATGTTACTACCATCGGTAGTCGTTGCAGTAATTGTCGCGATACCTGCACTCTTTGCTGTTACAGTACCGTCTTGGGATACTGTCGCAACCTCTTCATTATCAGAAGACCATTGTATTGCTGTGTTGTCAGCGTTAGAAGGGGTGCATACTGCCGTGAGAGTGGTTTGATCGTTTACTAATAGAGACAGGGTATTCTTAGATATCGTCACATCTTTTACGGGTTGATAAACTCTTATGCTACAATTTGTATAGACGTTACCTCCATCAGTCGCCTTGGCTGTAATGACGGAGGTACCAGATGATAATCCTTTTACGATACCATTTTCTACAGTAGCGACATTTGTGTTTGAACTGTTCCATTCCAATTCTTTATATGTTGCATTCTTGGGTAGTATGGACGTCGTAATGGTTTGTGTGCTTCCAACTTCTATTTCATAGGAACTTGCGTCAAAATATATAGATGTTACGTAAACAGGTTTTACTGTAACGTGACATTTGTTGGTAATATTACTATCATCAGTTGATGTAACTGATATATATGCTTCTCCAATACCTATGGCTGTGATTATTCCATTATTAACTTTTGCTACACTTTCATTAGAACTTGACCATGTGACATTTTTATTTATTGCAGTATTGGGTAATACTGTTGCTGATAGAGAAAAAATGTGTCCTATCGTAATTTCTACATTAGTATTGCTTAATTTTATGTCTGTTACCTTTTGTGGCGTGATATTAGCGAGTTTTGTTACACTTGTGGCGGCTTCATGATTATTGTCACCTTGCTGAGTGGCAATGATACTAATGGTTCCTGTTTCTAATGGATATAGATAGTATTTCCCATCTTCGTTAGTAATAATTGCTTTTTTTACGTCAGATGATGAGTATGTTATAGGTAATCCACTTGAAGTATTTGCGGTTAGTTCTATTTTTGACCCACTTGTGATATTAGTAAACTCTTGATTCCATGTTATTGTCTGTTTCGCCTTATTTATTACGAGTGTAGCATTTTGATATGTGATATCATAATTCTGAGCCTCTGCTCCGCCAATGCTTATCGTATATGTACCGACATTACTCCCTTTCTTTGCCGAAGTCGTAATAGTGGGCTTTGTCGAGATAGCATTATCGGCGGTCTCGTTGTTCTTAAAGCCGATATAAGAACAATCTAATGAAGGTATAGTATCACCATAATGTATATTTATATCATCGGCGATAACTTTCAATGGTGCTTTAGTAATAATGTAATTACATGGAACATTTATTCTTGAATGGAAGTCTCCGTTAGTAAAGTCAACAGCCATAGAAGTGTAGGTGCCAACATTAAAACATGATGTATCTATTGTTGCGTTATATCCTTCTAAGTGACTTGCGAAATCTATATTAGGCATTTTACCAGTATATTCTACCTCGCAACTTTTTGAATAAACTATGTTTCGTATTTGATAATCTCTTATATCGTTGGTGGAGTATTTCGTAGAATCTGCAACATATATAGTACAAGTTTGTCGAGGATATTTTCCTGCTGATAGTTCAACAGTGTTGTTGGTTAAGAGATAACATAAAGGATTACCATATTCATCATCCCAACCAAAGACAGAGGTTCCGTCTGTTAATTTATTTATCTTGCTGCCTATTATTATTTTTTTTATGATATCACGTTCAAATACGTTATTTAATTCTGTTATATTATTACCAATTTCTACATGGTTTAGTGAATCAAGGCCTGCAAAAGCGTATTCTCCTATGGACTTTACGTTATTTGGAACTTCCAAATAACGTAATTTGCTGCAACCAGCAAATGCGCCTGCCCCGATTGTTTGAAGATTATTACCAAATGTTATGGTTGGAATATTTTTGCATCCCCAAAATGCGTCCTCTCCGATTGTTTGAAGGTTATTACCAAATGTTATGGATGGAATATTCTTGCAATTATAAAATGCTCTATCTCCAACGGAAATTAAAGAGTTTGGTAAGATTAAATCGTTTTCAATTCCACAGTTCTCAAAGGCATGTTCTTTAATGTTCTCAATGCCTTCGTCTAAAATTAGATTCTTGAGTTGACTACAATCTTCAAAAGCACATTGTTCAATATCTTTCACACCTTGGCAGATTTTCACATTTTGAATCCTTTTACAAGAAGAGAAAGCATACTCTGATACTTTAGAACATTTGTTCGGGATAGTTATTGTTGACGATAAGTTTGAACACCCATTAAATGCATTTTGTCCTAAATACTCTAATTCATTTGGTATATTGATTGTTGTTAGTTTAGAACATCCATTAAAGGCATAATCACCTATGTATTTTAAAGTGTTAGGCAAAGTTATTTCTGTTACATTATTGAAGTTATAGAATGCCTTATTAGAAATTTCTATTACAGTATTGGGAATTTTAATCTTTTTGGTAGTGTTGAAAACAGTAGGAATGGTTTCCGTACAACCTTCTGCAAATATAAGTTCATCAACATTTATAGGATTACTTGTATGTTCATCATAGAATAATCCACTAAGCTCACCATGCAACGAACTTCCTATAGTAACAGAGCCAATGTTGTCGCAAGCATTAAAGGCGTATTCCCCTATTTCTTCTAAACCATTTCCTAATACGAGTTTGTTGATAGTATGACAACCTCCAAATGCATATGCGCCTATCGCCTTTACGCTGTTAGGTATGATGATAGTGTCAAGTTCAATATCGTCAAATGCATAATCATCAATTTCTTCAAGACTATTTGGTAATATTAGTTTCTTTAATGCTGTTTCCTCAAATGCCATTGATCCTATCCTATTCACACTTGGAGGAATGTTAATATCAACTAAGTTACTACAACTAGAAAAACAATGATCCGGAATTTCTTTGATTTTTGTTGATAACACCACTTTTTTTAATGATGTACAACCCAGGAAGAGGCTAGATCCGATTTTTGTAACTGTGTTTGGGATTATAACACTTTTAAGCGAGGTGTTACGCCAGAATACAAGTGCTTCAATCGAAGTTACATTATATGATTGTCCCTTAAAACTTACATAATTGGGTATAATCACATCAGATGTATTTTTGTATGTTTTTGTTAAACTAAGTGACTGCCCATTATATAAATAACGGAAATAATCTACAACTATTTGGGAACCTTCTTCTAATTTGAATTCCTCGGCAGGTGTTAAGGTTATGTAGATATCTCCACCATACGCATAACCACCGCCAGCTCGAAAATATTCATAACTCACTTCGTATGTTCCATCTTCTGAGAACATATAACTTTGTTCATTATATAATTCTACTCCATCAACCTTAACACTTAACTTGCTACCTGCAGATAATGACACTTTGCATTTACATTCAATGACATCACCTTTTGATGCTACGAATGTTTTGGATTCTTTGTATGTTTCATGGTAACCACTTGATGGGAGACTCCAAGAAACAACAGTAGTTGCCTTGATTGTTAGGACAATAAAGTTTATTATTAGTATAAATATAATACGTTTCATAATAATTTTAATATTCTTATATTACTGTAATGCATCTGCTACTTTACATAGTTTAGCTTCATTTATTTTACTAATAAATTCTTTTAAAACATAATAAAGTTTACGTACGTTACTTCTACGTATAATAATCTTTTTCCCATATTTATCAATACCGCATCTATGTATAATGTAATTTCGTTTAGTAGTAGCTTCGCTTAAGGCTATAGGAATTTCTATTGATATATTTAACTTTTCTTTCAGTGCATTATTTATAATTTCTGGGTTCTGATATGGTTTGTCTTCTTTGATTTTCTCTCCATTTTGATATAGTTGGAATCTTGTAATGCTGCCAATATATGTATCCAATATCGATACAACATGGCAGTATAAAAGTTTATTATATAAATTCTCCATATCTTTATCCTTAAAAGGTGGCACTTCTAACATTTTTTTTAATGTAACTATATTAGCGCATTCTGTAATAATCGCATTATCATGTTTGTACATCGGATTTTTCATAAACTTTCCTCCTTTATTCCTTTAGTTTAACTATAATTCCGCTCTCTCTTACCGCATTTGTATTACCAGCCGACTGTGTGACGGGGACGGTGACAGACTTAGAGCCTGATGACAATCCTGTTAAGGTTATAGTGAGATAGCCAGAACGGGACGCACCTGTGTCGTTAGTTGTGGCGGCAACATGAATAACATTGTCAGTTACGTAATGAGAGAACCATGAGCCAAAACGATTTACAACGAAAGGTGCGTCGCTCGTAACAGTGATGTCTGCCGTACTGCTAATCTTACTGAAACTAAGCGAAGTGGGTGCAACAGTCAGCATTTTGCCTGATTGAGTAACATTGATAAGGTATGTCTTAACGTTTGGAATCTCTACCTCTATTGTAGCGGTGCGATTGTCAGCGGTATTGTTCTCGTCTGCGCTAATGGTAAGTTGAGCGTTGCCTGTGCCAGAGGTAGGAGTACATTTTAGCCACTCTGGTGAGCCCTTAACTGTTGCTGTCCATGAGGTGTTGGAAGAAATGGTGACATTGATATTGCTTGGTGCGAAACCAATGTTAAAGGCTTCGGAAGACAAAGCAACGTATTTGCTTGCTTGATGCACTGTGGCGATATAGGTTCTTCCTGCAATGTTGAGCATTACTTCACCGTCACGCTCTTCCGTTGATAGGTTTTCGCTGGCGGTAACAATAATGGTAGCACTGTTACTGCCTGATGTTTTGTCAACAGAGAACCAGTCGGCACTACATTGTGCAGTCCAACTGCCGTCGGTAGAAAACGAGAATGAACGACTGCCGCCTGCGTGAGGAAACTCTAATGAAACATCGCTATAATCCACACTTTTGGCTGATTGCGTCACTTTTATTTCTCGCTGTAACGCTCCGTCAGTAGTGGCAATGATGATATTGCCACTGCGCACATTTGTGGAGTTATTCTCTTGGGCGTTAGCCTTAACCGTATAGGTGTTGCCTGAACCTGTAGAAGTGCTGACGGTCAGCCATTCTGGTTTTGAGATTATCTGCCAATCTGTATTAGAGGTAACAGTGAACGATAAGGAACTACTATTAGAACTGAATGATAATGATTGTTCAGAAACATTCAATAGCATTGCAGCCTGACAGACCGGTATTTCCACACACTTGCCACTTTGCAGCGTGAGGTAAACTGAAGCATTACGCTCTGCCACGGTACTGTTCTTAGATATGGACAAGGTAACAGACGTTATGCCTGCGGAACCAGCAGAAGGTGAGACGTTTATCCACGAAGGTGCCGTTGAAGTCCACGTTCCGTCAGACTCTACGGAGATGGCTACCGCTTCTGCATTACAGCCAACGTTGACCTTGCTTGTGGTAGAGGAAATGTAAGTACGCTTTTGGTTTATTGTGAATTTCTGAGTTATTTGAGGTTGTGATTTTGATTGTATTGTTACATAACCAGTACGTGGAATGTCAGAAGTGTTTTCCTCTATCTGTAGTTTTATATTTGTAGGTGAGGTTGATACAACGTGAATCCAAGCATCAGATGATACGTCATACGTTACATTAGAATTTAATGCAATGTCCAGTTCTTGACTTTTGCCGCTAACATTATATATGTATGTTTCAGAAGATATGTATGGAGTGGTCTTCTCTTGACATAATGTGATGTCAATACATTTGCTCCAGTCTGCTACAGTTGAAGTCAACTGCGCCACGCATACACGCGTAGTATCAGTGGAATTATTGTCTTCGACACTAAGTTTTATTGCACAGTCCCCATCTCCAGAGGTCATGTCTGCCTTAACCCATGATGAGGGGATGATCAGTTGCCATGGCGCGTTCTCTGCGTATACATAGAAACTACCTGTTGAGGCACTGCTCGGCATGGTCACGGTGTTACTTGATGTTGTTAAAGTACGCTTGCATAATGCTGGTTTATATGCATCGTTAAAGGTACTCTCAGAGCACGCTGCGAGTAATGTTAGTGGGAGTATATAGGTCAAAAACTTGTTCATAAGGAAATGATAGAAATTAAAGTGACAAAAAATTAAAACACTACGCAGACGCCAATACGTCCGCTAAAGCCAGTGGCAAAGCCTTTGACTTTAGAAGATACATTCTCCATCGCTTCGAAATATTCTGATTTCTTCATCGCCACAGTGTATTGGGGCGATACATATACAGCGAAGGCTGGAGTTAAGACATAGTCAAACCTTAACGCCGCAATGCCACTTACGGCATATGCCTTGCTCGCGTCAAAGTCAGATGCCTCATTAAATTTATCCTTAGCGTTGATGTTTACAATGGCAACACCAGCCTGAGGAGTAAGGCGTGTTCTCTTTCCGAGGATAAAGCCATAGCCTAAGCGTGCGTCTATTGAAGATGCGGAGTATGTATATCCGCAAGGAGCATTATTGCTACTTGTAGGACTCCACCAGATTGTTTCGCTTGTATCCATTCCCAGCATGTAGTTACATTCCACATTGATGTTATTGAAGAAAGCACCAATGCCACCACCTATGGACATGAAACTACCTGCCATGAAATTCGCTTGTAGGTAAAAAGCGCTTTTCTCGGCATACTGTCGTGAGAGAGTAAATTTTAGTGTTGGGTTAGAACTGGTAATGTGTACATTGCCAGTATAGTCTTGATATTTTTCCTTTGTAATTCTTATTGCGTGGTCTCCCGCAGTCATCTCTTCTGTGTAGGGAGTAACACCTTTCCGTATCCCGTCAATATATAATGTGGCGTTAGACGGAATACTGGTAAATGTAATGTTCGCTATATCCTGTAAAGTAGTATCAACCCTTGCGGTTTGCCCTTCCTCTACATTTTTTTCACAGTGTACTTCTTTATAGTTTTGGTAAGAAAGCGTAAGTGTGTGTCCCCCGATAAGAATACTGTCTAAGTACTTCGGGGTAGTGCCACATTCCACTCCGTCTAAATAAATCTTTGCATTTGTAGGAGTGGTATTAATTTGTATAGCACCAGTAATGGGGATAGGGGAATCTAACTTATAGGTTTTCTGCCCCCCCCCGTTAGCAAGTATAGATATATTTTTACTTGCAGGCTTGTGCTTATCCATACGTGTCTCTACCTGATTATCTCCAAATTCAAGTGGACCAGTCCATGATTGCATACCTTTCAATTCGCCATTAACCCATATTTCAGCCTCTTTGTCCACAGTCAAAGTTACTATGGCGAAGTTCTCTTTCAGAGTCTTAGGTTCTATGAGTGGCAGCTTTTCGTTGTTAAGTGTAACAATACCCTCTCCTTCTTGGTATAGGTGAGCCATTATTCTATAAGAATAACTACCGTATGGCAGTGGTTTTGAACAACTTCCATTGTTTGTTGTACCGAATAGCTTCTCTTCTTCATTAGAGCCTATTCGTTTATACATTATTGTAGCCTGAACGTCTTTTGGCTGCACATTAAATTGGAGAATCTGATATTTCTCCTCCTTTTGCGTCCAACTAAGGTTCATCACGTATGTTTCGCCGGCTTCAATTGTCATCCCTAAGTCTTTATTATGGGGCTTAAAACCGTTACGCGTAATCTTTATTCTGCGTGCACCTTTCTGCACGTATATCCAGTATTCATCATCGTGCATTCTATCGGGGACAGATTTCATGTTACCGAAATCATAATTAAAGTCCTTAGCGGAGATGTCGTCAGACTGTGCTTTTACCTTGATAATGGCATATAGATTACCATTACCATCATCTTTAGGATACTCTTTAGCAGCCCTGTCAAGTGGATCAGTGGTAATGTTGTCAATGTTTATGATCTGTTCCTGTGCCGATATGGTGATAATCATTAATAGTGACAACATAAAGAAAAGTAGCGTTCTCTTCATATCTTGAATTGTTTATGGTAGTTTTTGTATTTAGGTGCTATGCAGTTAGTGGCTTTACCCACTTATACATAAGTAAGTGTTCAAAATTATTTTAATATTTAATATATGCTATTTTGAGGCATATGGTTTCACTGTTTGAGGGTTTCTGTCCCCCGATAACGGGGGAACCGAAGGGGGTTAATGCGAGCATTGTAACCGAAAACAGGGGAAGCAGATGTCCAAAAGAGACTGTATTAAATATTCATAATAATACAAGAACATTAATTTACTCATTTATAAAAATAATTTTGAATACTTACTTATATATTATTGTTAAGCATTGGCAAAGTTAATTATTTTTGAGTAAAAAACAAAAAAAATGTGAGTTCATATCGGTTCATTTATTATTTTTCGGCACTATCTATCAACTTACAATCTGAAAGCGCCCAAATCACGTCGTGATTTGGGCGCTTTTACAATGTGATTTGGGCTTAATCACGAGGTAATCAGGTACAAATAGCGGTGGGAGAGGGATGCACCGAAAAGTGTAAGGAAAAGAGGGGCGTTTGCTTACAGATTGTTACTTTTATGTGTATAGACAGATGTGAGGCATTTGCCTTTTGGGGGTATATGGTGAAATAGGGATTGTTTCCTTCTGAAAAGGAAAGAAAATGGGGAAAGTTTCCTTTTGAAAAGGAAATAATTGGGTAAAAGTTTCCTTTTCAGAAGGAAACTTTGTAACTTTGCGCAAGAATATAATAGAAAGGACAAAATATGGAATTGCGTAACACTTTTCAGTCTGTCATAGCCTTGCACCAAGAGGAGTTGCCGATGGAGTTGCAGGAAAGAAGCACACTGCTACCATTGGATGGAAAAAGAATTGTGACCGTTACGGGCATACGACGATGCGGAAAGTCTTCTTTGCTCGGGCTTACCATCAATCGTTTATTAGAAAAAGGTGTGCCCAGAGAGAATATACTCTATATTGGGTTCGATGATGAACGCTTCATGCCTATGACGCCAGAGAACTTTGACGAGTTGTTGCAGGCTTATAGAGAGATGTATCCAGACACACCATTGAAGGATGTTTATATGTTTTTTGATGAGATTCAACTCATTGAAGGATGGGAACTGTTTGTGTTGCGTGTATACAAAAGTTATTGTAAGCATATCTTTGTTACGGGCAGTACGGCAAAAATGCTTTCTGAGGAGATGGCGTCCGCCTTACGAGGTTGGCCAGATGAATATAAGGAATATCCTCTTAGTTTCGAAGAGTATCTGTTGTTTAAGGGGATAAAGGCAAATAAGTTCAGCGAAGCGGGGAAGGCAAAACTTGCCGCTATGTTTAGAGACTATTGTAAAGAAGGGGGATTCCCTGAGGTTGTGTTAGAAAAGAATAGTATGGAGAAGGTAAAAATACTTCAGGCTTATTTTAATACAATGTTGTTCAGAGATATGATAGAACATTACAACATAGGTGCTTCGGCTTCTGTGGTGCGATATTTTCTGAAACGAGTGATGAACAACCTAACCAAGCCAACGAGTGTCAACAATATATATAATGACTTGAAGTCGCAAGGAGTGCGAGTTTCTAAGGATTCTCTTTATCTTTGGCTTGATTATGCCTGTAATATATTCATGTTACGAAGAGTTGATAAGTATGACCGTTCCATTGTTAAGCAGCGTTCTGCGCCAGCCAAGTATTATGTTACAGACATTGCTATGCGTAATGCGATATTGCTGCCAGAGAGTGAGGATGCAGGCAAGGCATTAGAAAATGTGGTGTATATGAACTTAGAGAGACGTTTAGGAGAGGATGAGAGAATATTCTATTACAATGATGCGAAAGAATGTGATTTCATCGTACAGCGAGGTGATAAGGTGGCAGAGTTAGTTCAAGTATGTTGGACCCTTAATGAGGAGAACACAGAACGAGAAGTCAGTGGGTTGCTCGCTGCATATGAAGTGACGGGGTGTACACGCTGCACGATAGTAACCTTAGAGCAAAAAAGTTGCATGCGAAGAGGGGACGTAGATATAAATGTTATACCAATATGGGAGATGTAAGATTATGAAGATAGGAATATTCGGAGGGTCTTTTAACCCGATACATAACGGCCACGTGGCTATAGGCAGGACGATGCTGCGCGAGATGAACCTTGATGAGGTGTGGTATATGGTGTCGCCACATAACCCGTTAAAGCAATCTGCCGATCTGCTTGACGAGAATAAGCGCATCGCAATCGTTGCTCATGCCCTGAAACAGGAACTGGGACTGGTGGCAAAGGACTATGAGTTCTCTCTGCCGCGACCGTCATATACATGGAATACGTTGCAGAGCCTGCACAGAGATTACCCCGACGACGAGTTCGTGCTGATAATAGGAGGCGACAACTGGGAGCACTTTGATAAGTGGGCGCACCATGACGAGATAGTCGCCACGCACCGTATAGCCGTCTTTCCGCGTGAGGGAACGGAGGTACCACAGGCATTACCTAAGAACGTGACGTTCGTGAAGGTGCCGTTAGTGAATGTAACCAGCACCATGCTACGCGCGATGGTTAGGGCAGGAGAGGACATCTCACGCTATGTGCCCGCTGTGGTAAGAGAAGAGATAGAACGGGAATATCGCCAGTTTTAATATTTATCATATCGTACTTTTTACGATATTCAGAAATGCTTTTATATCGTAAAAAGTACGAAATGTAACGCTTTGTTGTTAAAAAAGTTGTAAAACATAAAAATATTAGTATTTTTCTTTGGCGTGTTGCAAGAAAAATGCTACTTTTGTGCCGGAAAAGTAAAAATGCTATTTCCGCACAAGCCCAAACAATGGTGGGAATGTTCAGTAAGAGAAACGAATGTTTCTGCCCCACGTATAATCCTTAAATCTATAAAATAATGGTTAACCCTTATGTTTCAGTAGACTGCGTATTGCTTGGCTTTGACGGCGAACAGCTAAATGTGTTGCTCGTGCGCCAGTGCGGAGAAGACGGTGTAGACAGTACAGGAGCCTACAAATTGCCAGGCAGTCTGATAAATATGGACGAAGACCTCGATGATGCAGCCAAACGCGTCTTGCATCAGTTGACAGGACTTACCCAAGTGAAGATGACACAGTTTCGTGCCTTTGGTGGTGCTAATCGCCTTGCCAATGCCGCCGACGCTATATGGTTGCAGCGTTTCCATAAGTTAGACAAGCAGTTGGAGCGCATCGTCACCATAGCCTATCTATCGCTGGTGCGCATTGACCGTCGCATGGAGAAGCTGCAAGCAGGTTTTGAGGCACAGTGGACACCTGTGGGACAGTTGCCACGACTTGCTTTCGACCATGAAGAGATAGTGCGTACCGCCGTGACGGAAGTGGAGCGTATGGCACGCCTTTCGCCAACGATACTATTCGACTTGTTGCCACGTAAGTTCACCGCTTCGCAGCTACGCATACTCATGGAGACCGTAGCAGGGCTGCGACCCGATATTAAAAACTTCCACAAGAAACTGGCGCAGATGCCGTATGTGGTGCCGCTTGACGAGAAAGAACAGGGGGTAAGCCATAGAGCGGCGCGGTATTACAAGTTCAAAAAGGTACATTCTTAAATGAAGGAATTCTAAAATGAAGAATGAAGAATGTAGAATGAAGAATATGATAATGTAGTATTCAATTAAAATTTAATAATTAATAAAAACACAAAAGCTTAAAGTTCCCTTATTCTCACATCTCTCCTC
>CAKQDQ010000026.1 GCA_934229335.1 uncultured Prevotella sp. | reverse complement strand
GACCTATGTGCCAATATACACCAGAAACCTACTGTTAGCTTCTCTTACCAAGGCAATAGAATGAGTAAAGATTTTAGCTTGGATGGGGAAAAGGTAGATTTCTTACAATTACCAAGCAAACTTACGGGTACAGACCTTACGATGCTGGTATACCAGCGTGGTGACACCTACGAGATAAGAGTAGTGGCAAGCGATGCCATGTACGACAAAACCTTTATACAACGATTCGTAGAGGCTGTGAAAGTTTGCGTACAACAATTCATCGACCACTGGACGGATTCGCTAAAAGACATATCTATTGTCTCTGAAAGTGAGAGACAAGAACTGATAAACTTAGGAACTGGCGACATCTTAGAGTATGATAAAAGCAAGACATTAGCGGACTTATTTGTTGACCAAGCAAGACTAACACCAGACGCAGAGGCTGTGGTTTATCAAGACCAGCACTACACTTATCGCGAGTTAGACGAACTGACGACTCGCCTTGCCATCTACTTACGACGTGAATATGGCGTAAAAAGAGAGACTGTTGTAGGCATAATGATAGACCGTAGCGAGTGGATGGCTATATATCCACTGGCTGTTATGAAGGCTGGTGGCGCGTATATGCCGCTCGATTTTAAGTTCCCTGAAGACCGTCTCTCATACATGGTTGAAGACGCACAGGTGAAGTTGATTCTTTCAGAAAAGCAACTTGTCAAGGAATCAATGCCAGGTTTTAATGGGAATGTGCTGAATGTAGAGGATATAGAAGCGAAGTTGGCAGACATTTCTTATCATCAAGAAGACGGAGATGTGGAAATTTTACAGGAAGACAAGCCTCAACCATCCAGTGCCTTCGTGGTTCTTTATACATCAGGTTCTACGGGACGACCAAAGGGATGCGTACTGGAGCACCATTGTATTGTAAGTTTCTGCCATTGGTATGATAGCGATCTTCAGATAACTCCTAATGATCGTATGGCGGCATACGCCAACTTTGGCTTTGATGCACACATGAGTGACCTATATCCTTTCTTGGTTGCTGGTGCTTGTGTACATATCTTGCCATCAGACATTCGCATGGACTTGACCAGTGTTCACCAATATATGGAAGACCATGCCATAACTTTTGCTTTCTTTACTACCCAGATAGGTGTACAGATGGCTACGCTCTTCGAGTATAAACACCTGCGAGCAATGATGGTTGGTGGCGAGAAGTTGTTGCCTTTCAAGAAGCCTAACTTCCAGTTCTATAATGCATACGGTCCTACAGAATGTACACTTTGCTGCACTGCATATAAGATACGCTATGACAACGAGGACGCACCTATCGGACATGCGCTTGCTAACGTTCGTCTGTACGTAGTGGATGAATCGCTACATTTAGTGCCTAAGGGCATAGCAGGCGAACTGTGTATAGCGGGAGAAGGCGTAGGACGCGAGTATCTTCACAATCCAGAGATGACAGCAGCTAAGTTTGTTGAGGTTGATGGTGAACGTATGTATCGCACAGGCGACCTCGTACGCTGGAACGAAGACGGTGAACTCGTCTTTATCGGACGAATCGATAACCAAGTAAAACTGCGTGGCCTGCGAATTGAAATAGGCGAGATTGAATCTGTGCTTTCTCGTTTCAATTCCATAAATATGTCGGCAGTTGTTGTCAAAGAGGTTCATGGTGTACAAATGCTATGTGCCTATTACACTTCTGAGCAGGATATTGACACTAACGAGTTACAAGCCTTCTTGCAAAAGAGCTTGACTGACTTCATGGTGCCAGAAATCTATATGCAGTTGAAGGAGATGCCTCTGACGCCTAATGGCAAAGTAAACAGAAAGGCATTGCCTGAACCTGTTGTTGAGAATGGTGAGATTGTTGCTCCTGAGACAGCCATGGAAAAGAAGCTTTACGATGTAGTGGCAGACCAGTTGAAGACTACCGACTTCGGTGTTACCACCAATCTTATCTCTATGGGACTTACTTCCATTGGCGCAATAAAACTCTCTGTGAACATACAGAAGCAGATAGGATGCACCTTAAAGACTAAGGACATCATGAAGACTCCTACTATTCGCCAGTGGGCTTCTATGATGGAGCAAGGTAATCAAGAGGAGGAGACGCTAACAGCTTATCCTGTACAAGCCTATTATCCGCTTACTCCTAACCAAGTAGGTGTGTACATTGACTGGGAACAGCATCCAGACTCGCTGCAATATAATGTTACACGTATCATACGTTTGGACAATGTAGACAACGAATTACTAAAGCTAAGTATAGAAAAGGTACTGGAAGCACACTCATACTTAAAGGTACACTTGGCTCTACATGATGGCGAGGTGATGCAAATGCGTCGTGACGAAGCGAAGATAGACATCAAGGTAATACACTTAGACAACAAACCTGATAGTGATTTCCTACAGAATAGAATCAAGCCTTTTAATCTCTTGACCGACGACTTGTATCATATAGAACTTTATGTCTACGGAAAAGAAACATGGTTGCTACTTGATTTTCACCACATCGTATTTGATGGAGGTTCTCTAAACGTATTCCTGCATGATTTGCAACAGGCATACAAGGGCGAAGGTCTACATGAAGAGACATTCTCTTCTTACGACTACGCCCTATACAACAAGGAGTGGCAGCAATCAGAGCATAGCACAAAGGCAGAAAAGTATTTTGAACAAGTGATGGCTGACGCTGAGTCTGTGCAATATCCATTATCTACCGAAGGACTGCAGAAGAAATGTTTGCAGTATTGTTCGGTCCTAATGCCACGCACAGGCATCAAGCAATGTGCCCAGCAACTGGGAGTAACAGAGAGCAGTTTCTTTATGACCGCCTTGATGCAAGTGCTCCATCGTATAACTCGTGAGCATCATGTAATGATAACAACCATATCAAATGGTCGTTCTTCTGCGGCTATGGGTAACACGATGGGTATGTTTGTACAAACCTTACCAGTCGTTAGCAATTATGGCAAGGGAAGCATTGCCGACACAGTGAAGCAGATGCACCAACAGATGCTTACCACGATAGACAACGACAAATACCCATTTACCAAAATAGTAGAGAAATATGGCGTGCGCCCACAAATCATGTTGGCGTACCAAGGTGATGTGTTGGATTCACAATTCATGTTGGGTGACAGCGTCGGAGAGAACATAAAGGTGAGTCGTGACATTGTGAAGTTGCCTATTATCATTGACGTTTGGCATCGTAGTGCAGATACTATCGAGATAGAGTTAGAGTATGATAGCAATCTGTATTCAGAGACTGACATGCTAACTTTAGGGCAGTGTGTACGCGCTATGGCTGAACGCATGGCAGCAGCTGATAATGCTACCGCTATCAACTCATTGCCAATCATCTCCGAAGAGCAACAACAACAACTCGTTCTGTTAGGCGAGGGCAAGCATTTAGATATGGACATTAACACTACCTTTGCCCATCTCTTTGTGGAACAGGCTCAACGAACGCCCGACAATCTTGCCGTGGCTGATGCCGATAGCCAGTTTACGTACCGTGAAATGGATGAATACTCTAATCTGCTGGCTCATCGTTTCATTGCCTTAGGTATATTACCTGATGACTTAGTATGTGTGATGTTGGAGCGTACAAAGCTATTTCCTCTCACGGTGTTGGCCCTTCACAAGAGTGGCGCAGCCTACGTACCACTGGATTTTGAATATCCTAACGCACGTCTCTCCTATATGTTGGAGAACTCTGAGTCAAAACTGCTTATCACTACACATGATGTGCTGGAAGCAAAGTTGGCAGAAGGAGATTTCAACTTGTCAAATGCACAGCCTTTCTTCTTGGATGATCTATTGGCTAAGGAGGACATTGCGCAACAAGCCGCGCAGTCAGAGGCAATAGACCTTTCACGCCCTGAGGGAGTAGCTTACATGATTTACACCTCTGGTTCAACAGGTACTCCTAAGGGAGCACGCTTACACCAGGCAGGTTTGCGTAACTTCATTGCCGCCGTAATAGACATGGAGCACCTTACTGCCGCTGATCGCATCAGCGGACATCGCTCGTTCTCCTTTGACGCCCACATCGAGGATATGTACCCTGTGCTTACCTTGGGAGGCTCATTCCACATAATGCCGTCTGCCATTCGCAAGGACTTAGGAGAGATTCGCCAGTTCCTTTTCGACCATAACATCACGGGTGGTGGCTATTCTACTGCCGTTACCTGTTTGCTACTAAACACCTTCGACGACCTGCCCATACGCTTCATCACTGGTGGTGGCGAAAAAATGGCGGGAGTATACAGTGATCATATCGATATAATCAATGTATATGGACCAACAGAATGTACTGATGACACCTCCTACTACACTATTCCTGCAGGCACTCGTGTTGAGGAAATACCTATTGGTAAGACTATAGCCAACTGCTGGAACTTTGTTGTTGACGAGGCAGGTCACCTTTTGCCACAAGGTGTAGCTGGCGAACTATGCTTCGCAGGCATACAGGTAGGTTTAGGTTATTGGCATCGTGAGGAACAAACGAGCAAGGTCTATGGCGACTGTCCTTTCGTTGAGAAAGATGCATGGGGACGCAAGGTTCGTATGTATCATACGGGAGACCTCTGTCGTTGGAACTTCGACGGGGAGATAGAGTATATCAGCCGTATCGACACTCAGGTGAAGTTGCGTGGCTTCCGCATTGAGTTAGGTGAGATTGAAAACGCCATATGCAGGTATGAAGGCATCCGCAACGCTGTAGCCGAGGTGAAGGAGATTAACGGTTTGCAACATCTCTGTGCTTACTATACTGCTGATGCTGAGGTGGATTCTACTAAGTTAAAGGCTTTCTTGGCAGAGTCACTGACCGATTACATGGTTCCTGATGCTTACTTACAGCTGGATCAGTTACCACTTACTCCTAATGGCAAGGTTAATCGTAAGGCTTTGCCTGCACCTACCATTTCTGCTGCTGAGACATCTGCATTTGTTGAGCCAGAAGGACAGTTAGAACAAGATATTGCCGAGGCGTTCACCAAGATACTGGGGGCAGAACGTATCAGTGCCAATGATGACTTCTTTACCTTGGGCGGAACTTCTATTTCTGCCATTAAAGTTGTTGCAGCTCTAACCCTGAAGGGGTATCGCTTGTCGTTCAAGGACGTGTTCGCTTGCAAGACGCCACGTGTACTGGCAGCTTATCTGCGTGGTAAGGAAGACGGCGCTTCCGTTAGCGAAAGCATCGTGATAGACCACACGCAAGATGAGGAGCAGAAATCGCAGTATGCAGATATACTGGAGGCTAACAGCCTTGACAAGTTGAATAATGACGAGCGACAGTCTTTGGGCGATGTCTTACTGACTGGTGCCACTGGCTTTATGGGTATTCACTTCCTACACGAATTGATAGAGAATGAATCAGGCCGCATCTATTGTCTGCTTCGCCGTAAAGGCAGCGTTGCTCCAGACAGTAGACTACGCTCTTTGCTCTTCTACTATTTTGACAATTCATACGAGGAACTCTTTGGCAATCGCATCCAGATATTGGAAGGTGATACTACCGACACATCGTTCTTCGACCACTTAGACGTGAAGGTGGACACTGTCATTAACTGTGCCGCCAATGTTAAACACTTCTCTGCTGGCGACGACATAGAGAAAGTGAATGTAGAGAGCGTGCGCAACCTGATAACTTGGTGCTTAAAGAACGGCGCACGCTTGGTTCACACCTCTACTATCAGCGTGGCAGGACAGAGCGTTGACGGTACTCCTTCGCCCTCTACCCTACTCTCTGAACACATGTTTGATTTCGGACAATCACTGAGTAACCAGTATGCAAAATCAAAATATGATGCGGAACAACTCATTTTCGAGGCTATTTGCCATAAAGGTTTGAGCGCAAAGATTATGCGTGTAGGCACCTTGTCATCTCGTAACGCCGACGGTGAGTTCCAGATTAACTTCCGAACCAATGGCTTTATGGGCAGACTGAAGTCGTATGCGCTTTTAGGATATGCCCCATACGACGTGCTCGATGCCCCCTGCGAGTTCTCCCCTATTGATGATGTTTGCCATGCTTGCCGACTGTTAGCAACGACCCCTCGCAGCATGGTGGTATTCCATCCATGCAACAACCACATTTTGCCATTAGGCGACGTCTTGGCAGGCTTAGACATTATCGGCATACATGTAGAACCTGTTGAGCGTGAAGAGTTTGAGAAACGCATTCAGCAGTTGATGGAAGATGACTCTAAGGCGCAGATTCTGCAACCCTTGTTGGCATACAACGAGAATGGAGGTCACGATGTACGCTTCATAGGACATACAAGCAAGTACACCTGTCAGGTTCTTTATCGCTTAGGATACCGCTGGCCTATCACCTCTTGGGACTATGTAGAACGCTTTATCAAAGCCATTGACGGCTTCAACTTCTTCGAGAAATAACCAAAGTTTCCCGCCACCAATTGCGGTGGCGGGAAATTTTAATGTATTATAGAATAAGCCATTTCATAATAACGTAATATAGTTAGAATGGAAAAAAGAAAATCTTATTTAGTCAACAAGGCTTTTTACGGCATCTTGTTAGCTTCACTTCTTACCGTGGCAGCCAACCAGTTAGGAGCCACTATTGACGGTATGATGTTGAGCTATCTGGTGGACGAGCAAGCCATGAGCAGTGTTAATATTTGTCGTCCTGTCATGCAGTTGCTTTTCTCACTAAGCATGTGGATAGGAGCAGGTTCATCTATGATGGTGGGCATGTCAATAGGTAACCACCATCGTGACGAAGCTAATAGGATATTTACGGTAGTGATGATGATGGTAGTCATCGTTGGAGCCGTGTTCTTGGTGTTGGGTCTCAGTTGGTTGCAACCTTTAGTTAACCTGCTTTGTGCTGACGATGGTTTGAAGAGTGTTACCACAGAGTTTCTTGATGTTACCCTTTATGGCGCATTGTTTTATATGATGTCGGTAGTACTTGAGATGTTTGTGGCAGTTGACGGCAATCCTAAACGAGTAACAATAGCTGTCATCTCCTGCGTGATAACCAACTTGACATTAGACTATGTGTTTATCAAATGCTTCGGTTGGGGCGTACGCGGTGCTGCAACAGCAACAGTTCTGAGTTATCTTGTGTCAGTCATCGTTCTGCTGCCACATTTCCTTAAGAAAGACACGCTAAGTTTAGTTTTTCACTCTTTTATCAAATATGCAGGTCAAGTTTTATCTTCAGGCTTACCTTTCGGACTTGCCACAATGTTGATGGCAGTTCAGTTCTGGGGCAACAATACCATCGCAATGAGTTATTTAGGCGAAGAAGGTATTCTCGCCCTTTCGGTATGTATATACCTATTGGGTCTATCAATGATTATCTTGACAGGTACCCTTAAAGCGTTTCAGCCTGTGGCATCTATCTTGAAGGGTGCGGATGACGCACAAGGGGTGTTGATGGTGATACGCAAGGCTTACCGTTTTATGCTAATTAGTCTGTTTATTTACATAGCCCCCCTGATACTTTTCTCGCACGGAGTGGCAATGCTTTACGGTATATCATCACCCGTTTGTGTTGACTACGTAGCAAAAGCGATACCTCCTTTCACACTTAATATCATTTTCCAATGTCTCATATATTTGTTAGTACCAATATATCAGCTGTATGAGAATAGGACCATGGCAACGTTTATATCTGTTGGACAGTCATTAGCACCTATGCTTGGCATGTGGCTGTTGGCAGAAGTGGCACCAGAATACGTATGGTGGGGATTTGCCTTAGGGCAGATAGTAATAGCATTACTTTTAGCACTATTCACAACCATGCTTCGTCATCGCGACCATCGTCTGCGTCCCGTTATTCTTATTCCTCGCAATGACAACTTAAAGGGATTTGAAACCTCTGTCAGTGCCAATATACAGGCAATGGGTGAGACCTTAGAACAGGTTGACGCATATCTAAAAACACACCTTAGCGATTCTTCACTTATTTCGCATATAGAAGTAAGCTCTGAAGAGTTGTTGAAAAATATTATTACGCATGGCTTCAAATACACTAACAATGTTAAGGCGAAAATCAATAGACACTATATCGACTTTCGTCTAACTATTTTGCCCGACCACGTAAAGGTCGTAATAAGCGATGACGCCAAAGCCTTTAATCCTGTAGAGTACGATAAGGAAACTGGCTTAGGATTATTACTTGTACGAGGCTTTTGTCAGAACATCAAGTACGATTATTTGTTTCACCAGAATATGACAACTGTCACTTACGCCATAAATATGGAAAACGCGAAACAAGTATAAGGCTGGCTCTAAGTGACGGTAAAAAATTATTGTCACAATCAACATTGACCATTTGAGAGCACATTTTTTTATGGTCATTATTCAGCTACAGTAGATGCATAACATTACCTTTTGCTGTCGCCTCAAAAGGTAAATAATGGTGTATATGCAAAATGTACCTAATGACTCCGTAATCACTATGCTTTTGCAATGCAATAAGATAGATATTGCAAGGCGAAAGCATTGTGATTGTAGAGCGAAACTACCATTTACGCAAAAAATCCCCCAAAAGTTTGTGAAACTAAACATTTCTTCGTATATTTGCAATCGAGTTGGCGACACACCACTGAGCGACAACGCCCAGCGGACGCACACTCAACGACATATTGACATAAAGCATTAACTATTATTTTGCGTTCACCGGAAAAGCCTCGGAAACTTATTCTCGGAATACAAACGCCTATAATAATGGTTGACATCCTCGTATGTGGATGCCAGACCGTGTGGTTTATAATATGTGAGCACGATATCGTGTGAGCATTACTTCATAAACTGCACGGTCAGGTTCCATTCCGAGGCTGCCTGGGTGAACGCATAGAAGTGGCTCACACTTTTTTTGTACCCTTTTCTCTTACTACGAAAAACCACGATACCTGCATCTTTGTATACTAAGTAGCGTGAGATATAGTTAAGCCATATCACTAACCTTTGGCGTTGGGGCTACCACTCTGACGTTAGCAGCAACTATATCCCATGGCTAAAAAAATACAACTATCTTATAAGGAGATAGAGGAACGACTGAAAAACCTAAAGTATAATCCCTGTACGGCAGACGAAATAGGCTACCGCTTGCTCTATGCCTTCGGCAAGACGGAGCGCGACATTGAGCGATACAAGGAGGGCAAGGGCATAATAAAGACATTCAGCGAGGGAATACTCATTAAGGGGCTGTTCTGCTATAAGCCTTCCTCTACACTCGGTCTGCTTCACGATCTTGATGAACTGAAATGTGACAACGCCGTGATTAAGGCGCAACCGAAGATTGTTGCCGTGAGCGACGGACAGACCATACGTGCCTTCGACCTACGACAGAGGGAGACTTTTGAGCAACAAGTAGCGAGACTGTTCTGCGACTTTGAGTTTTTCTATCCTCTTGCTGGCGTGGAGCGCATAGAGTATACGGAGGAATCGCCTGCCGACATCAAGGCAGCGGAGAAGTTGGCGAAACTGCACGACGAGATAAGGGCATACAATGAGTTTACGAGTGACTCTGACATTCACGACCTCAACACCTTCATTGCCCGACTGCTCTTCTGTTTCTTTGCGGAGGATACAGGCATATTCGCCAACAACGTGTTCACCAACGCCATAGTGCGATTTACTAACGATGCCACCAACCTGATGACGGTTCTCGACCAGATGTTCCGTTTTATGGGTGGCAAACCTATCCCTGTTGGTATGCTTCATACCTACTGCAAGCAACACTTTGCGTATGTTGGCGGCGGACTGTTTGAGAGGGACATAGAGATACCGCAACTGTCGATGAAGGCGAGGCAGATAATAATAGAGAGTGGTGAATTAGATTGGCAGAACATCAACCCTGACATCTTCGGCTCTATGATTCAAGCCGTGGTAAATCCAGAAGAGCGTGCCAACCAGGGTATGCACTATACCAGTGTGCCTAACATCATGAAGGTTATTAATCCGCTCTTCCTCGACGAACTGAATGGCTTGTACAGCGCCATCGCCTCCGACCTTGAGAAACTGAAAACGAGGAAAGACATTGGCGAGATTAGCCAAGGGCAGTTTTATGCTCTTACGAAACCTTTAGAGAAGAGGTGTAATGCCTTACTGCTAAGAATATCGAAGATGAAGTTCTTTGACCCTGCCTGCGGCAGCGGTAACTTCCTTATCATTACCTATAAGGCACTACGCCTGCTTGAGATGAAGATCTTTTCTCTCGTCTCTCAATGTACCCCACAGGGCAGTCTGCCTTTCATTGACGGTAGTTTTATCTCCATTCAGCAGTTTTACGGCATAGAACTCCTCGACTTCCCTCACGAGATAGCGCGTCTGTCACTATGGCTTGCCGAGCACCAGATGAATAAGAAGATGCACGAAGACTTTGGCGTGAACACGCAAGCCCTACCGCTTCATGACATTCAGAATATCCGTCAAGGCAACGCCTGCCGCATGGAGTGGAATACAGTGTGTCCGCATACCAAAGACGAAGAAGTGTTCCTGTTTGGTAACCCACCGTATTTGGGAGTTAGTCTACAAGATAAAACACAAAAAGAAGATATGCGGTATGCCATAGGAAACTGTATCGGATATAAAAAACTTGACTATATATGTGTATGGTTTATAAAAGGAGCGCAAATGGTAAGTAACTCAAGTAGTAAATGCGCCTTTGTAAGTACAAACTCAATATGTCAAGGTGAAATGGTAGAACCATTGTGGAGTCATATTTTTAATATGAACGTGTTTATAGACTTTGCGTATATGTCATTCAAATGGAGAAACAATGCGAAATATAATGCAGGAGTTACTTGTACGATAGTAGGTATTTCTCAAAAGAATAATAAAAATAAAATACTATTTGACAGCAAAGGTCAACGGATGGTTTCATCTATAACCCCTTACCTTACAGAAGGCGGAAACATGATTGTGCATAAACATACTACTCCTATATCAAATCTGCCTAATATAAACAGAGGGTGTATGCCTTACGATGGAGGTAATCTTCTCTTATCAGAAGATGAAAGACATGGCTTATGTAGTATGTACCCACAGGCTAATCTATTTATAAAAAAGATATATAGTGCCGCAGATTATATCAGAGGACAAGTAAGATATTGTCTATGGATAGCGGATAATGAATATCAAAATGCTATTCAAATACCAGAGATTAAGGAAAGAATTGAAAAAACAAAAGAAATGCGCTTGTCAAGTTCTGATATTGGTGCTCGTTCTTTAGCAACTAAGCCATACCAATTCAGAGAGTTTAACGCATGCGATGAAAGAACTTTAATAATTCCTTCTACATCGTCCGAGAGTAGGACTTATATACCTATGGGATATGCAGATAGCAATATGGTTGTAACAAATGCCATGTATATGGTCTATAATGCAGACCTATATACGTTTGGAATTGTTACATCTATGATGAGCATGATATGGATGAAAACAATAGGAGGAAGGTTGAAAACTGATTACCGTTACACAAATATGTGTTACAATACCTTCCCTTTCCCTCCCATCTCCGCCTTAAAGAAGCAAGAGATAGAGGAAGCAGCAACAGAGATACTGATAACGCGTGAGCCATATCTCGCTATGGGAAGCACATTAGCAGACCTATATGACCCAGACAAGATGCCGGACGACCTGAAGGAAGCACACCATAGGTTAGACAGCATAGTAGAGTCGTGCTACCAAGGATATCCTTTCGCTACGGACGAAGAAAGACTGGAGTGTCTATTCAAACTATATGAGAAAATGACGAAGAAAAAATAACACAATTAAACCGAGCGCTCTTTGAAATAATGTGTAAAAAATAAATAATGACAAAAATTTGGAAGATTGAAATTTATTTGCTACTTTTGCAACATAACCAACAACTTCTGATTATGAGAACAACTTCCTATAATGATTTTTCTTCTAATATTAATGGATACTTCAAATCTGTTATTGATAACTGTGACTCTATTATTGTAAATGGTGACAATAATGAAGCAGCAGTACTTCTGTCACTTGATGAATACAACTCTCTAATGGAGACACTTTATTTAATGTCTTCACCTAAGACGATGGAGGATATACGTCAAGCGGAAGAAGATATTAATAATGGCAAAGGAATAAAAGTAAGCCTAGAAGATTTATGGAAATGATATTTTCTCCATTGGCATTAGAACAATGGAAAGAATGGAGACGCACTAATCCTCAAATTGCAAAAAGGATTAGTAGACTGCTTGAGGATATATGCGAACACCCATTTTGGGGAATAGGAAAACCTGAAAGATTAAAGTTTGACTTAACGGGGCTATGGTCAAGAAGAATCAATAGTGAGCATAGAATCATTTATAAAGTAGAAGATGACATGATAGTGGTTGAGATTCTGTCCATGAAATATCATTATTATAAGTAGCAACATTTTTTACACCCTATATTTCATAGAGCGTTCATAACCACTTATCACTATGAACGCAAAGAATGATTTTGTTGACATACACTATCAGCAGACAGGTTCGTCAACATCAACCAACAGCCTCGGCATGAGAGAGATGCAAGCCAAGGCATACGAAGCACGCAACGAGAAATACTTATTGATAAAGGCACCACCAGCAAGTGGTAAGTCGAGGGCACTGATGTTTGTGGCTCTCGACAAACTGGAGCATCAGGGTATAAAGAAAGTGGTGGTGGCGGTACCTGAGAAAAGCATAGGCAGGTCGTTTAAGGACACGGACCTTATGAGCAATGGCTTCTTTGCCAACTGGCACGTGATGCAGAAGTATAACCTATGCGATGCCTTGGGAAACGAGAAAGATAAGGTGGGAACATTCTTGGAGTTCTTTCGTAAGAGCAAAGAACGCATACTTGTTTGCGCACATGCCACGCTGCGTAACGGCATGAAGGAACTGAACGACGAGGAGTTTAACGACTGTCTGCTGGCGATAGACGAGTTTCACCATACCAGTGCTGATGCTGACAGCGGACTGGGAGACATCGTGCGCAGAGTGATAAACAACTCTACGGGGCATATTGTTGCCATGACGGGAAGTTATTTTCGTGGCGATGGCGTGCCGGTATTGAGGGCAGAAGACGAGGCGAAGTTCCACCCCGTGACCTATAACTATTACCAACAACTGAACGGTTACAGGTATTTGAAGAATCTTGTGTTGGGCTATCATTTCTATCATGGCTCTTACATAGAGCACATAAGCGAGGTGCTCGACACGAAGAAGAAAACCATAATACATATTCCGAGCATTAACTCAAGAGCGTCATCGGGGAATAAATACGATGAGACGAGGGAGATAATGAAACGCATTGGCGAACTGGTGGCGAAGGATTATAACACATGCGTATATACGCTGAGGACTCCTGACGGCAGACTGCTGAAGGTGGCGGACCTTGTGGAGAATGACACTAACGAGAGAGCACGGATACAGTACTACCTTCAGCACATGAAGAGGCGTGAGGACATGGACATCATCATAGCCTTAGGTACCGCCAAGGAAGGCTTTGACTGGGAATGGTGCGAGACGTGTCTCACCATTGGCGTGAGAGGATCGCTGACGGAGGTGATACAGATTATAGGACGATGCACCCGCGACAGCGAAGGAAAAGAGACGGCAAGGTTCGTTAACATGATTGCTATGCCCGACGCGGAGCAGGCAGAGGTGAAGGTGGCGGTGAACGACTTTCTGAAAGCCATTACCGCATCGCTGCTTATGGAGCAGGTGATGGCACCAAGTTGGACGTTTAAGACTACTAAAGAGGAGGACGATGAGCACGACCCTCTGGTGAACACTATCATTGTAGAGGGACTGAAACCGCTGTCTACGGACAGAACTCGCAAGATTATACAGGAACAACTGGACGACCTGCAGGCGGCGGTGCTACAGGACGAGATGACAATAAGGGCACTGAGCGGCAGCACCACGGCAGAGAACGTGACGAAGAATATTATCCCGAAGGTGATAATAAAGCGTTACCCTGACCTTACGCCAGAAGAGGTGGAGGAGGTGCGACAGCACTTCTTGCTCAACACTTTGGTGAAAGGTAATAACATTACTGACGATAAGGGGGATCCTGTGGATGTTTCGCCAGGTATGATTCAGCCGAAAGACGATGATAGTCCGTCGGAAGGTAACAGACTGATAAAGATTGCCAACAAGTTTATTAATATAGACAAACTGAGCATTAACCTCATTGACTCTATCAATCCGTACCAAAAGGCTTACGAGGTGATATCGAAGAACGTGGACAAGGAGACGCTGAAGATTATACAGGACACTATTGCCGAGCAGCGTTTTGATATGTCTGTTGCCGATGCCATCACGCTTTTTAAGGGACCTTTGCAGCAATGGGTAGCGGAACACAGCGGACAGATGCCATCGCTGGATTCGCCTAACCTGCAAGAGAGGGAACTGGCGCAGGCGTATGCCGTGATAAAGAATGAGAAGATAAGGTTTATGATGGGATTAAAACCAACGGAGTAAGTAAGTGTTCAAAATATAATTATAGAAATGATAATGTTCACTTACTGATATATATAAATAATTTTGAATACTTACTTTATACTATGGAATGGTCTAAAGAATTACTGGAACTGTTTGACGATCCGCTATTAAAGGACGTAAAACCGAAGCCTGCCGCCATTACTGCTGACGACAGAATACAACGTAAGATTAACGAACTGCGTGAATGGATAGAACGCAACGGACGTGAACCCGACAGCAAAGGGAGCATGCAAGAACGGCTGTTGGCGGTATCTTTACGTACATATAAGGAGAAAGGACTATGGATATAGATAGGGAACTGAAGGAGTTGTTTGACGACCCACTGCTGAATCTTACGCAGCATGAGGCTGACTTGTTTAACATCCCAGCGGACATGAAGTGCGTTATGGAGGCAAGACGCATACAGCCTGACCATTATGCGCAGAAGAAAGCATGTGAGGACTTCTATATTTATGAGCCGATGTTCAAGAAGGTGCACGCGGAACTGAAAGAGGGGAAACGAAGCCTTATAAAGACTTCGAAGACGGCGAGCATGGAGGAAGGGCACTTCTACATTGTAGACGGGATGATGCTGTATCTTGCCGACATCGCTGAGACAAAGAAGGCACGCAACGGTATGCCTGACGGAAGAACGCGATGCATATACGAGAACGGTACGGAGTCGGACATTCTGCTTGAAACATTGCGTAGAAACGTGCTGTACAACGGCTATGGCATAACGGAAACGCAAGAGAATGAGCATGAGAATTTTTGTAATACTACGACAAGCGAAGACAAGACTACGGGCTATGTGTATGTGCTCTGTTCGCTATCTACTGACAAGGCAATAGCGGATGTGAAGAACCTGTATAAGATAGGCTTTACTACTAACAGCGTAGAAGAACGCATTAGTAACGCTATACATGAGCCTACGTACCTCATGGCACCCGTGAAGATTATGCTGACGGCACAGATTGTGAACATGAACTCGCAGATATTCGAGAATATTGTGCATCAGGTGTTTAGTCAGGTGCAGTTTCAGGTGAAGGTATATGATGAGGATGGTAACGAACACGTGCCGTCAGAATGGTATGTTGCACCACTGGAGATTATAGAAAGGGTGATAAGGAAGATTGCTGATGGTAGCATTATCAATTATTCTTACAATGCGGAACTGCAATGTCTGGAGCGACGTATCGTGAAGAACTCGCCTACGTTCAACACCAAAGGGCTAAAGGTGCTGACGCTTAACATTAAGGATGTGTATTTCAAACAGATTATTAGTGGCAAGAAGACTGTAGAATATCGAGATTTGAAGCAAACCACTTTGAATAAATATACTTACATTGACGCTGCCGACGGCAAACGTTATCTGCGGCGTTATGATGCTATTCGCCTTTATGTGGGCTATCACAAAGACCGTGACAGCGCATTGGTGCAGGTGCTGGACACTACATACAACAATGGCGTAGTGGAATATCACTTGGGGCAAATACTTGAGGTTAATAGTAGATAAGCCATAAACGCTCAAAGGCGGATGCCCAAGAATCTCCATCTTGCGCATCCGCCTTTGCCTTAGAAATTTGTCGCTAATCCCCCCTCTACGGCTTTATTCTATCTTTCATTTCATAATCTTTCTTTCGTCTTATGATTATCGGTAATTTCTTGCCGTCATAATACATATCGTAGAAGCTGCTGTTGGGATTATTCTCATCTTTCAATACGAAATGCTTGCCGTCCACATTCCGCTGTAGTATCTCGAATCTCCTTCCGCTATGCTTTGAATTAACTATTATGTACTTGTTACCTAAGAAGCAGACCTCTTCATACATCCTTATCTCCGCCCTTCGATAGGTTTTAGTGCTATAGGAATATCGTTCCATATACACATTGCCTATTTTGATGAAGTCCATAAAGCCGATGGTCACGAACTCTGGCTTTATGGTAAAGCAGACTTTGTTTTCCAGATTGACCCAGTATTCCTTGCTTCCTTCGGTAAAATACAATATGTAGTTGTCTTGCAACTCCGCATATTCATATTCTTGCTCCGGGGTTTCCAAGGGTTTGAAGAGTGAGGTGCGTACAAGGTATTTCCCGTTCCAGTTTTGCACCACCCGGATGCCGTATGCTTGTGGAAAGACTTTGAGATAAGTGCCTACAGATTCCCATTTATCCAACCAATGCTTGCGATAATATACCTGATAGTTGCTTTTGGTAATACATGATGTTCTCAGATATTGTGGTTCTTCATAGTCTGCCAAGCGTGTCTTGCCGAAAATGTCGTCTATGTTGATTTCGGGTTTGAAATACCGTATGTATTGTTTCTCTTCTTCCTCAAACTGCTTTATCTCTTCTTCCCAAGCCGTTTTCCTGATCGCCCATTCTGCTGAGGTTATCGGATGCAGCGTTGCTTCCCACCCTTTGCGCCATGCCAAACCGCCTTGTTCATTCTCCCACAGCGTCACATCATCTATTTTTTCCCTGAACGAGTAAAGTCTCTCTGGCTCTGATGGCTGGACAAAAAAGGTCTTGAACCGCAGTCCATCATCTATGCCACATTCGAAAATTGCTTCTAACACAAAGCTGTTTACATCCATTTGTCGTGTACATACTCTTGGATAAAAGAGTACTCCATCAGTGGTAGAGAAATCAAGAAAGCCGTGTTTCTCAACCTTGGGACGTTTCAAAAACCTTACGCCATTCCGCAGGTCTATCCACGGCCGTTCCCTGTCTATCTTCCGCCTGGAATAGAGCTTGGCAAAGCCATAGGCTTTTAGTTCTACCTTGTTATATATACAAGGCAAGATCTCGTTGCCTTCTTTATCGACTACACCAAACAGACCGTCTGTATTTTCTACGGTTTCATATCCGTATGCCGCATCCAAGTCCATGCGCTGTCCGTCATGTGTCATCACGGTTTTCAGTTCCGTCTGGCTGTCTGATGTTATCGGCACAGATTCATTGCGAACGGAATAGGCGTCATAGTATTGCTCTTCCGCCTGAGTCATGTCGCCCTTTCCGGCTATAGCCCCTTCAAACAACGCTTGCCAGTCTCTGTCGTCTGATGGTAATCCGAACAGGCGGTACAGTCCGACATTGTCCAATATCAGACAGTATTTCTTGCCTTCGAACACGCGCAGTCCACGTCCCACTTGCTGCATGTATTTTGCTAACGACAGGGTCGGTCTTGCCAACTGGATAAACTCTACATCAGGACAGTCAAAGCCTTCGCCAAACAAGTCTACATTCACCAACACCTGAATTTCTCCCTCTTTGAATCTTTCGATATTCGTGCGTCTCTCTTCCTTGGCTGTCTTCGAGCTTATCACCACTGCATTTATCCCATGCTGTCTGTATTCCTCGGCTATATGCTCCGCATGGGCAATATTGATGGCGTATGTGATGCCCTTCTTGTTTGCTGCATAGCGCAACACTGTGTCGCACAACCGTTCTATACTCGGCTTTACATCTAACTTCTCGCTCATCTCTTTCATCGAAAAGTCTCCGTCAGCTCCTCGTTGCGTCAGCCCCAATATCCTGCGTTGGCCTTCACTGTCTGCCTTGATGCTCATATAGTCGTACAACGACAGTCGTCCTGCTGCAATAAAGCGTTTGGTTGACCATGACATCAGCAGTGTGTCAAACAAATCTGTAAAACCTCGTTTTCTCAGTCGGCATGGCGTTGCCGTGACTCCGAGTTTCTTGGCTTCGGGATAGGCGTTCATCACCTCCGCATAGGTCTTCGCCACGGCATGATGTGCCTCGTCTATCACTATCAGACTGGGCTGTTCTTCTAATTCCTCATAGTGCCGTGACAACCATTGTATCGACATCACTTTTATCCGATGTTCTTCCGATAAAAGGGGAAAGGTTTTCTCAAAGTCCACCTTGTCATTCAGCATTTCTCCGAACTTCTCAAGTGTCTCTTCTATCTGTTCCACCAGCTCCTTGCGGTGTACTACAATCCATACGCTTGCCTTGTCCGACCGCTCTATCTCCCCATATACGACAGAAGCCAACAGATACGTCTTTCCCGTACCTGTCGGCATCTGCACCATTACAGATTGGCACGACTTGAATGTCGTGTCAATCTTCCCCCTCATTTCTTCCTGATAGTCGTAAAGCTGAATGTCGTTCTTCACTTCAGTCTTTCCTTGGAAACCATGCAGAAGGCACTTCCTTACATTTTTTCGAGTTTCTACAACCTACTTCGTTCAGTTTCAGATACCACTGCCTGTTCTTCTGACATTCTCCTGCCACATAATACACTTTGTTGGGGCTGTCTTTCAATATGACATACTGGTCTGAGAATTGGAATATCCGTTCATTCACAGCGCAGCTCCAATCTCGGATAGGAATGCCTGCCATCTGTCTCTCTTTGTAAAAATAGTAGTCGTAGCCAACTTTCAGCAGTTCCATAAATCCCATACGCTCTATGGTCGGACGTTCGTCAAACTCCTGCATGGTGTAAAGGTTCACCCATGTAGTTTTGTCTTCTCCCTCGAACACCACTTCAGCTATATTGTCATCACTGAGTCTCACGCTTTTCAAGCCTTCCAAGATGATGCGGTTGTTGTTATTGCTGATGGCATACTCGTTGCGCATGAAGTGTTCGCAAACGTATGCGTCCTTGCTGTCAAAGTGCTTGCCCTTGTTCTTGTTGATGCCGTAATATACGTATGTCACCAACTGCTCTTCGCCCCATACTTTCTTCATGATACTGTTGCGCATGGGCCTGCGCTTTTCTCCTGTGATATATTCTGTCTCGTCAACATGAATGCTCGACAGCTTATTTCTATAGTCTGTATAATAATACCGCTCTATCACACCATCAGCATACTCTTCCCAAGGAGATTTCCTGCCTACATACACGATGCGCTCGTTTGACTCGTTCAGCAGATAGTATTTCCTCATGCCGTTTTCTGCTTTATTCATAAGTCTCCAGTTGAAACGTACCTCATTGGTGGTGTTGTATATTCCCTGCATGGTATCAGCAATGCGGATATAGCGTCCGCCTCCCATATACCCGTACCGTCTCCGCTCCAATCGGTTGGTACCTCGGAACGCTTCCTGCATTTCTGCCAGCCGAATTTGTATCTTGGGTTGGTCATGGCGTGCTATGACCACCATCTCCGCATCGGGTTCATTGGTTCTCCTTGTCGTGCTATATCCTGCGCTGACGGCTCTCAATGATAGGTCTATGGCTACATTAACTGTTCCTTTTCCACTCTGCGTTCCTCTGAACATGGCTGCCCAATCCCATTCTGTTGTGGGTAGTCCGAAAAGTCGGTACAGTCCTACATTATCCAAGATGGTACAGCATTCCTTATTCTTCGCTACACGCAGTCCTCGTCCCACCATCTGCAGGTACTTCGCCAGCGACAGCGTGGGTCTCGCCAACTGGATGAACTCCACATCGGGACAGTCAAAGCCTTCTCCGAACAAGTCCACATTCACCAATACTTGAATGTTGCTTGCTGACGCTGATGCAGTATTTGCCTTATTTCCTGCAACATTCTTTTCATCCAACGGCATAGAAAGGCTTGAAGAGGCATAGTTCGGCTTACAGTCAACGGAAGACTCCTTAAACCGCTCAATAAGCATTTTCCTCTCCGCAAGCGATGTCTTTGAACTTATCGCCACTGCCTCAATGCCATGCTCCCGATAGTATTCTGCCACATGCTCCGCGTGTTCTATATTGATGGCATACACGATACCTTTCTTTTCTGGGGCAAACTCCATCACAGTCTGAAACAGCCTCTCGATGGAAGGCTTGCAGTCCAACACATCCTGCATCTCTGCCACATTATAGTCACCGTCCGTAGCTCGTTTCTCCAGTCCGTCTATCTTCTTTTGGTCTTCACTGCTTGGATTAAGCGATACGTAGTCAAAATCGGACAGATAGCCATCTTTGATAAAGGTGGGAATGGAGTGGGAACATAGCAGTACGTCAAACAAATCGGTAAAGCCTCGCTTGTTAAGTCGGCAGGGTGTTGCCGTCACTCCGAGTTTCTTTGCCTCAGGAAAGGCGTTCATCACCTCTGCGTATGTCTTCGCCAATGCGTGATGCGCCTCGTCTATCACGATGAGTGTCGGATTCTCGTCCATCACGTTATAATGTCGTGTCAGCCACTGTATCGACTGCACCCTTATCTTGCTGTCCGTATGTTCCGCTGAGTAGGGTTCTATCCCGAATGTTCTCACGGTGTCCTCTATCTGCGATACCAGCTCCCTGCGGTGGGCGATAATCCACACTCGTGGTTTGTCAACTCTTTGCTCCTCATCTTTCACTACCTCTACCAACACGTGTGTTTTCCCCGTACCTGTCGGCATCTGCACCATTACGGACTGATGACTGTAAAACGCCACCTCAATCCGCCTCACCATGTCCTTTTGGTAGTCGTATAACTGTATATCCTTTGTCATGCTTGTGTTTCTCCTCAATTCTTCTCTCCAGCCTTACTTCGTTTGTCCTTTCGTTTTCCATTTGTCTCATATTCCCCGACAGCCATTCCCCAACGGCTCAGTCGGTCTTAAAAGGCTTATTAATCTAAATTCCAAGAAGAGGCTCCTAAAACGGTAGTCCTCTTCTCGGAATACCATACCCCACGCTACTCTCCATTTCCTCAATTTCTTTCCACGCCTCATGCATATACTCATTTACTTCTTTCGGCAGTTTCCCCTCTTTCGCTAACCGTTCAAATACTTCCATCATGTCACTTACCGCATATTCCGGACTATACATATCGTCAAAGTACTCCCAATGCCTGTCCATCACAAAATGTCTGCACATGGATTTCGTCATCTGCATGAACATCAACGCAGCCGTCTTATATTCCCCTGCGGTAATCTGCTTCTTGATTTCCTTGTTCTCGTCCAGCATCAGTTGCCAAATGGTATGGCAGTCCCAACCCACGTTTCTGTGGTTAAAAATGTGCTCTTCATAGTTCTTGTTCAGTGGTATCAGCGACTTGGCTTCTTTCTCCGCTTCCTGCATCTTCCGTTCCTTTTCCTGTCGTCTCCGCTCTGCCTCTCTTGCTGCCCGTTCTTCCTCTTCGTTCATCTCTCGCTCTATCTTCACTGGTTCTCCAACAAACTTTTTGTTGGGTGCCAACATCTGTATATTGTTCTGCACGCGCTTGAAGTCGTCAAACCGTGACAGGTGTGTAAAGATGTAGGTGAACACGTTTTCTCGCTTTTCCTCGTTGTTCCATGCGGTCACGCTGTCCACCAATGCTGCAAAACTGGCGTATATCAGTTTTCCGATGCGCAGTTTGTATTCTTTCAGATAGTCTTCTATATCATCCCTCATTATCAGCAATGGCAGATGTTCACACAGCCCCATCGCTATCGCATACGCTGCATCGGGTCTGCCTTTCGCCAACACTGCCGGCACAGACTTCTTCTCCCAACGCTCCAACAGACGCAGCATATACATGAAGTCGTCCTTGTCCGTTGGTATAAAGGTCACAACCTGTTGGAAATACTTGGCGTAAGCTGCTTCCAAGTCTATATGCAATCCCTTGGGAATGTAGTCTATCTTCGGGCGTTCCATGCAACTTCTTCGTCTGCGTGTCTCAGCTACTTCATCCAATCTTTTCCGGCGTTCAAGACGTTCTTCCTCATCTCTACGGACAGTCTCCAACTCTTTTTGAAACTCTGCCGTCTGCATGGTCTCAGTGCACAGATGCTTGCTTATCAGTCCTGACAGGTATTGCTGCCATGCTCTCCAGTTGCTCTCGTTCACGCAGTCGGGACAGGGTATTCCTCGAAAACTCCATGTCTTTTCAAACAGGTTGAATTCCCAATTGTAGGTTTTATTGGTGTTGCCCATTCTTGTTTTCTTCTGCTATTACCTTCGCAAATATTCTTTCCAATACGAAGAAGTCTATCGGAAAATACATCATAACTTAATGTACCAGTCATCTTTCGTCAAATATGGTTTTCCAAACATTTCTTCCATAGATGCTGGAACTTTCTTCCATTTTTCAAAATCTTTAGGTGTTATTTCTGTCGGTCTCGGCTTGCCTGTATAGTTTCTCCATTCTGACTTTTCTAATGGATTTGGGCATGCAATATAGTTCAACATCTGTTCCATAGAGATTCTGACAAGCGTTCGGAACTCTTGCCTATTATGAATTCCGGTGATTTTACCTCCAACCCCAGATTCATTTTCATCCATTCTATCATGTTCAAACCAATACTTTCGATATATCTTTGAAACCATTTCTTCCCCTAAATGATTGTTCCATTCCTCAATAATCATTTTTTGCTCTATTGTACTAAACACAATGTCATTTCTTTTAGTCTTCAATGTTACAAAATGCTTTAGTGATTTTTTCAACCTTGTAGCAGAATATCCAGAAGGGCGAAATTCTCTGAATGTTTCATTGAACACTTTAAAAGAGAATTTATCTATTTGGGCTATATGTTTAGCTTTTTCTATCAAGATGTCATGTCCCCACACATCTTTATCCTTCATGATTTTTTCATAAAAGGTCTTTGAGTCTTCACAAGTAAATGTAAATCGATACATAAAACTTTTAGTACTTTCATTTTTAGGTATATGTAACCCATAACCTTCTTGCATTCCTGGTCTTGGAAAAGCTTGTAATCCTATTGGCTTTATATTGTGATTGAGATAATTCTTCTCATTTATTGAAGGTGTTGGCTCATTATCTAAGATTGGGATAAAAACATACAAAATTGCATCATGTATTTTGTCGTCATCGTAGTAATGGTAACAATCGTTATCTGAATCATACCAACAGGTTGCAAAGAATAAAGCAATATCCAAATTGCTTGTCAGATCCAAAACTGAGGTCTTTAAACCATAATGTTGAGCAAGTCCTTCTTCATCAACTTTGAAATGATGTTTCCTGAAGAAATATTTAATAATGGGATGGCTTGATAATAATCTTCGAAACATTACATATCGCATCCTTTCTATGAATATTTCTACGTCAGACGGCTCTCCTCGATATAAAGATGGTACACATGGTATATACTCCTTATTCTGACCTCTAAACAGAAAATGTAAAGTACCAACTTGTGGTATCAAACAAATTTCATCCTTATTCCTTGTGACAACAGCTTCAAAGGTTCCTGCGCATTTTTGTTTTAGCAGAGCACTATTTGCAGGAGTCTTTTCATGACGGAAATCGCGTTTTAATTCTTCTTTTCTTATTATTTCTATTAACTCTTGAATTGTCATATTTTATTTCAAACTCTTCAGTACGGATTCTTAAACATCCATATTCCTCATCACTTTCTCCACATCTTCCAAAGGCACATTCTGCATACGAGATACATAAAGCAGAGTAATTTCATCCATCCTACCTGATTGACGTTCCATGCCAATCAAATACTCGATGTTTTTTCTGAGGTCGCCAAGACTGTTGGAGAATGTTGGAGCTGTGTTGTATTCCGCTTCCTTTGCATTGAAAACATCAAGCGTTTCACTCCCATCTTCTCCATATTTTCCATCCTTTGCTTCATAGATAACTGAAGGTTCAAGTACTTCAACAGAATGCCATGCACCAGGAGGTACCACACAGCCATAATTCCCAATGGTAGGGTCAAGATGAATGCGTTCTTTCTCGTTGCCATTTTCGTCATAGATAACTTCTATAAGTTTACCACACAACAGCAATACATTCTCATTGCTATTTGGATGTCTATGAATGGGAACAACGGTTTCTGGCAGTAATGCGTTCAGAATACGTTGCGAGTTATCATCCGATGTTGTACGTAAGTCGTAGCTCTGACGCAAGCGTGGATTCTCTACCGCCTGTCCAAAGAGTTTGCCTAAGAAATCTTTGTTTATTTCCATTATCGTTAGTCATTAGGTAATCTGTTCGCTTTACGAGGGACAAAAAGGAAAGAACAGAATTGCCAAAGCAGTGAGAGCAAACCAAACTTGTTTGAGGTTTGCCGAATCGCGATGGCATTCGATGAAATCAACTTCCAAATTGTTACTATAAAGTTTCTCATTATGCGTATAGTTTTTATACGAATGAGCGATTAACGGACATCTATGCAGCCTACACATCACGTCCATTAATCGCTCACCAATCTATTGTTTATCTTACAATTGCTTCTTTGATGCTCTCTACGATATACTTCACATCATCATCCTTCACATACGGACCAGCTGGCAAACAGAAGCCAACCTTGAAGAGTTCTTCTTCAATACCATTGGTATATACTGGAGCACCCTCATACACGGGTTGTTTGTGCATCGGCTTCCATACCGGACGGCACTCTATTTTCTTGCCAAGCATGAACACACGCAGAGCCTCTACATTCTCATTCGGTTGGCAATCCGTTACGGCTGAGTCTACGGCATGGATTACACCTGCCGCACCGCCTACAGCTGTCTTGATGACTTCCTTATAGGCATTCTCCTGACCTTGTATCTTCACGTCCTTATCAAGTGTTGCAGCGCAAAGCCAGAAGTTGGCGTCATATCGCCTGTCGGTTGGCTGCTTATGGATATGTACGCCTGGCACACCTTTCAGCAGTTCCTCATAAAGAGCCTGCACGTGTTTGTGATGGGCTATGTGGTCGTTGAGAACCGTCATCTGACCGCGGCCTATTCCTGCGCAGACATTGCTCATGCGGTAGTTGTAGCCTATTGCTGTATGCTGATAATAAGGATAGGCGTC
>CAKQDQ010000025.1 GCA_934229335.1 uncultured Prevotella sp. | reverse complement strand
CTTCTCCCTCTCCATTGCGCGTTACTGCACCGAAACGAGTGGCGTGCCCCTCCTCTACACGGGCGACATCACCTATGCGTACCGTTGCCGAACCTACGTTTTTGATGCTTATATTCGCAATATCCTGCAAGTTTTTTACCACTCCTACGCCACGAATAAAATACTGATTAGCGTCTGACTCAATGTAACTGCCACCTGTATTGGCGTTGTTCTTCTCCAAAGCAGAGTACACTTCGGATACCGTTATGCCGTTGGCGGTAAGGCGTTCGTTATCAACTGCCACCACATACTGCTTAACATATCCTCCCCATCCGCTTACTTCCGCTACGCCAGGTGTGCCAGACAGTTGCTTACGCACAATCCAATCCTGTATGGTTCTCAACTGAGTTAGCGAGTATTTATCCTCATATCCCTTCTTAGCACGTACTGTATAGTGGAAAATCTCGCCCAAACCAGTCGCTATCGGTCCCATCTCTGTGTTTGAATTGGCTGGTAGCTCCTTGCTAACACTTTCAAGTACCTGACTAACTTGCGATCGTGCCCAGTAGATGTCAACGTCATCGTTGAAAACAAGAGTAATAACTGACAGGCCACTGCGTGATATACTTCTTCTATTCTCTATGCGTGGAATGTTAGCAAGTGCCATTTCTATCGGCGTAGTGATGTACTGTTCCACTTCTTGTGCGCCCAATGATGGTGCTTGTGTTATCACCTGCACCTGATTATCCGTTATATCTGGCGTAGCGTCAAACGGCAAATGCACCAACGACCACACTCCCCACGCTATGAGAACAAGCGTCATCATCCCGACAATAAGCTTGTTGTGTATGGAGTAAGTAATAAGTTTCTGAAACATATCGTGCTTAATGATTATGCTCTCCGTGGTCTTCTGTCATTGAGAGAAGATAGAAAGCGTTGTCCGTCACTATTTTCTTTCCGTTCTTAAAGTGCTTACACAGTGCCACTTCCGTATATCCTTCCTGTTCCACTCCTGTCTCTACCTCATGGCGTGAGAATGAATATCCTTCCTTATCAGGCTGTTTGTTCAGCATGAAGATATACTTCTTGCCGTCTGAAGTCACTATAGCCTTTGACGGTAAGGTATTACATTGCTGGCTACCAGTAGCTATCTGCCCCTGCACATACATCCCATCGAAGAGGCGTGCACCATTTGTAGCATTAAGTTTTACGTGTGCTGCCACAGCCTTCGTGCCATCATTAAAGTACTGGTTGATGCCATAGACAACGCCGTTCACCGTCACTCCCGTCTGGTTCGTCAGCGTTAGGCGCACCTTATCGCCCACTTTTATCTTGTTAATATCCTTCTCAAAGACATTAAGGTCTGCCTCAACAGCGTCATTATTACGTATCATCATGAGCGGAGTCTGCATATCCGCGTAACTACCCAATGACGCTGTCAACTGACTTACAGTGCCTGCAATAGGGGCACGCAACGGAAACGCGGTGGTAAAGTGTCCCTGTGCCACCTGCGCTACGTTTATCCCCATCTGCTGCAACTGTCTTGCTATGCCCATAACGTTTGCCTGTGCTATCTTAAAGTCCTTCTGCGCTTGCTGCATAGTCTTCTTCACTCCTGCCCCATTCTGTTGCAATGTCTGTTGTCGCAGCATCTCTTCCTTAGCCATTTCCGCCTCACGACAAGCGGAATAATACTCACGTTGCAGCGACATCACGTCCGTATTCTCTATCGTTGCCACCACTTGTCCTTTCGCCACGCGCTGTCCTTCCTTCACGTTTATGCTCTTTACCATGCCTCCCATGAGCGAAGCCACAGCACCACGTGCCTGTGGTCGCAGCACGAGCTGACCGTTAGCACACACTGTAGCGTCGAGTTCACGTTGCTCTACCTCTCCCATCTTCAGGTCAACGGCATCTATTTGCTTCTTCGTAAGGAGTATATTGTCTACGTCCGCAGCCTCCTCATGGTCATGACCATCATGGTCTTCATGCGCTTCCGTATTGCCACCACGGGTAAAATACGTAAATCCCGCAATGGCAAGACACGTCACCACCACGACAAATAATATTCTCTTCATATACAATCCCTTCTTTTTTACATTTTAGTTTCGACCGCAAAGTTACTAAACATATACTGCAACCCAGTTGCAAACATTTGCGTGTTCAGGAAAAAAGTTATACCTTTGTGTATCATTTCTTACATTATTACATGACACTTACTATGAACAGAATATGTTATATCGTAGCAATGGAGGCAGAGACGCAGCCTCTCATCGAATGTTTTAATCTGCGCCAGCAGTGTGACTTCTTCTCTCCCCTGCCCTGCCAACTGTACAGTGGCAGCGTTAACGGCAAGGAACTGTATGTGGTACATAACGGAAGACAGCACGACCGCGACCTCATTGGCTGCGAAGCGGCTGCCGTTACCACCATGGCTGCTATAGAACGCCTGCACCCTGACATCATTATCTGTAGCGGTACGTGCGGAGGCTGGAAACGTTACGGTGCGGAAGTAGGACGAGTATATATAGGTAACGGTGCAATGTTCCACGACCGTCGTGTGCCTGGCGACAACGAGTGGGCCACTCAGGGCTTAGGCAACTACCCAGTATGGAGCGGTAGTGCCGCGTTAGCAGAACGTTTGTCCTTAGGAATGGGCAAGGTTACGACAGGATCTTCCTTTGACATGACCACAGAAGAGGAACGCATCATAGACGACAACGGTGGTAGACTGAAAGAGATGGAGGGTGCCGCAGTGGGCTTTGTGTGCAGTCTCTTCGGCACTCCAGTGTTATACGTTAAGGCGGTAACGAATCTTCGTGACGACGAAGAAGACGATATGTACGCCTTTCACGACAATCTGCGCCTTGCTACCGACAATCTACGCACTGTGAACGAGTCAATAATAAGAATACTTACCACAGAGTAATCACAACGAAGTAGCATCTTTTCTTTTTTAATACAGCTTGCTTGTATTACAGATTTTTTTTGTAACTTTGCACAAACAATGGATTTCAGTGACATCATAGGACAACATGAGATGGCGCAACGCCTCACACTCTTGGCTGACAGTGGCAAACTGCCTCACGCCATGATGCTGTGTGGTCCTGACGGTTGCGGCAAATTCGCATTAGCACTGGCATTAGCTACGTATCTTCTCAATAAGGGAAACTTTAAGGTAAAGGGCGTACAGCACCCCGACCTCCACTTCTCTTTCCCCACTATCAAGCTGCCTAAGTGGAACTCAGAATACAAACCCACGAGCGACGACTTCATAGAAGACTGGTACAAGCTATTAGCTAACGGTCCGTACTTCTCTTTTGCGCAATGGATGCAGGTCATCGGGGCTGCTAACCAACAGGCGATAATAACGGTAGGCGAAGCCAACGAGCTGATAAAACGCCTCAACATGAAGTCGAATCAAGGCGGCTGGAAAATCAGTTTGATATGGCTTCCTGAACGCATGAACCTTGAATGTGCCAACAAGATGCTGAAGCTGATAGAGGAACCTCCTGCCGAGACTCTCTTCATCATGGTATGCCGTGAACCAGAGAAGCTGCTCGACACGATACGCTCACGTGTGCAACGCTTTGACGTAAAGCCTATAGCGTCACAGGATATGCAACAAGCTCTGACCCAACGCCTACAACTTGCCCCTGAGGACGCACAGCGATTGACACGCTTAGCAGGCGGAAACTGGCTAACAGCGATGGCGGAAGCCGACAGTATGCGCGACGGTAAGGGCGACAACGAGAAGGACTTGTTCTTCGACAACTACGTCTCGCTGATGCGTAAGGCGTACATCCGTGACCTAAAGGGGCTGAAGAAATGGAGCGAAGAGATAAAGAAGATGGGCAGAGAGCAGCAGAGACGTATGCTGACATACTTCTTGCACATGACGCGAGAGGCGTTCATGTATAACTTCCGCATACCAGAGCTGACGTACATGACACAGGCAGAGGAGCAGTTCTGCACCAAGTTCTCACGCTTTATCAACGAAAACAACGTGCTCGGATTTCAAGATTTGTTCCAGAGAGCTATTCGCGACATCGGGCAAAACGCCAATGCAGGAATGGTGTTCTTTGACATCTCACTGAAGATTATAATCCTTATCCGTACCACTTAACATCACCTCCGCCAAGGAGTTAGTAATGTTGAAAAAATAACTTGCGCAGTTTTTACCTCAGATTGCTGAGATATTTTGGAGATATGAAGATGGAGCGATGCGAGCATCGTGACTGATGAATAGCCACAAAATAGCCAGCAAGATGAGATAAAAAATGCGTAAGACGACATTACTCTAACAATAATAAAATTATAAAGTTATTTTTTTAACATTACTAAATTAACGACCCACCAATACTTTTACTACATAAAGCATGGACGACAACAACATACAGGAGCCAACTCTCACCACTCCACCAAGCAATGATGAGAAAAGCTCGTCAACATCATACCAAGACATGAAGTTTACATTAGGCTTTGGCTGCGCCAGAGGCTTGTGTAAGCACGGTGTTTCGCGCAGCGACCATCAGCTGAACGCCTTTGACTGGCTTGCTGACGTGCCAGGAAACAACGAAACAACCGACCTTGTAGAGGTGCAATTTAAGAACACTCGCAAGGGATATTACCACAACGTGAACGGTCTCGACCTGCACAAGGGCGACTGGGTAGCAGTGGAGTCAACGCCAGGTCACGACATCGGTGTAGTCAGCATGACGGGACGACTGGTTGAACTACAGGTAAGAAAGGCGTACCTGAAGTCAGAGGACGACATTAAGAAGATATATCGCCTGGCGAAAGAGAGCGACATGGAACGTTACTACGAGGCGAAGAGCCGCGAAGAGGCTACCATGATACAGAGCCGCCAGATAGCTAAAGACCTCGGACTGCAAATGAAGATAGGTGACGTAGAATACCAAGGCGACGGCAACAAGGCTATCTTCTACTACATTGCCGACGAGCGAGTAGACTTTAGACAGCTCATCAAGGTACTTGCCGATACCTTCCACGTGCGCATAGAGATGAAACAAATAGGAGCAAGGCAAGAGGCTGGACGCATAGGCGGTACTGGTCCGTGCGGCAGAGAGCTGTGTTGCGCCACATGGATGAAGAACTTCTCCAGCGTCAGCACTAACGCGGCACGCTTTCAGGACATATCGCCTAACCCACAGAAGCTTGCTGGTATGTGCGCCAAGCTGAAGTGTTGCCTCAACTACGAGATTGACAACTACATGGAGGCTGGCAAAAAGCTGCCACCACACGACGCCATACTACAGACGCAGGACAATGACTACTTCTTGTTCAAGAAGGACATTCTCTCTGGCATGGTGACATACTCTACCGACAAACGCATTGCCGCTAACCTTGAAACAATCTCTGCCGAACGCGCAAAGGAGATTATAGAGATGAACAAAGAGGGTAAGAAACCGCTCTCGCTCGCCGACGATGGTAGGGCTAAAGAGCCAGAGAAACCGAAAGACCTCCTTGACGACGCTGACCTGACACGCTTTGACGCTGCCAAGAAAAAGAAGAAGCGCAAGAAGCAGAAGGCTAACAATAACGCTGCTAACGGCAACAATAACCGTAACAACGCCAACAACCGCCAGCCAAACGGCAATAATAACCGTAACAACGGCAATGCCAACAAGGGCAGAAATAATGATAAAGCCAACACTGAAGGGGGAACAGGTGATAAGAATAAGTAACATATTGACAAGTATAAGGAAGAGACATATAGCCGCTATTGTGGCTATATGTCTCTTTGTGTCTTGTAACACCAACGTGCAATATCACCACTACGAACACATTGCACACTCTGGGTGGGACAAACGCGACACTGTAAGCTTTTGCGTAGACACTATATATCAGGCAGGCAACTACACCACTACGTTATGTCTGCGCACCACCGCTGCTTACCCATACCGCAATATCTCCATGCGTATATTTAGCGAAGTACGCCCTGCCAAAAAGCAGTACGCCAAGCGACTGGACTTTGAAGTAGCTAACAAAAACGGTTCGCAGACAGGAAAGGGCATTACCTTTTTCACCCACGAGATACCTATCGGCAGGCTACATCTGCAACCTGGCGACACGCTTTTGGTAAAAGTGGGTCACAACATGCGCCCAGAGGTGATACAAGGCATTGAGGATATAGGAATAAAAATAGGTGATTAAGTATGGATGTCAAGATTCTTTGGGTTGACGACGAGATAGAACATCTGCGCGCCCACATACTTTTTTTGGAGAAGAAAGGCTATGACGTCGTAGTAGCCAACAACGGTATTGACGCTATAGAACAGTGTCAACAGCAGACTTTCGACCTTGTGCTGCTCGATGAGATGATGCCTGGCATTACAGGACTGGAGACCTTGCAGCGCATTAAGGACGTGCAGCCACAGACTCCTGTAGTAATGGTGACAAAGAGCGAAGAAGAAGACATCATGGACCAGGCCATAGGCTCGAAGATTGCGGACTACCTAATAAAGCCTGTGAACCCCATGCAGATTCTGCTGACGCTGAAAAAGCACGTACACCAACGCGAGATAGTGACAGAGGTGACGCAACAGGGCTACCAACAGTCATTCCAAGAGATATCTATGCAGATAGCAGACTGCCGCACATTCAATGACTGGCGCGATGTGTATAAACGCCTTGTGAGGTGGGAACTGGAACTGGCAGCTACCTCAAGCAGCATGGAGGAGATGCTGAAAATGCAGAAGGAGGAGGCTAATAACGGCTTCGCGAAATTCATTAAGAAAAACTACGTGAACTGGATGACGCCTGGTGCCAAGGCTCTTGACAAGCCATTGATGTCTAACCGCATATTCCCCGACTGCATATTCCCTACTATCAGCAACGGCGAAAAGGTGTTCCTCATCGTCATAGACAACTTCAGATACGACCAGTGGCGTATGCTGGCGGAAGAGATAGGCGATATGTTTGACATTGACGAAGACCTCTACCTCAGTATTCTGCCCACGGCTACGCAGTATGCACGCAACGCTATCTTCTCTGGTCTAATGCCTTTGCAGATTGCGGAGATGTTCCCCGAACTGTGGGTGGACGAAGAAGAGGAAGAGGGAAAGAACCTTAACGAGTCGCCTCTCATCAAGACGCAGATAGAGCGTTATCGACGTAAGGACACCTTCTCGTACCATAAGATTAACGATTCGCAGGCTGCCGACAAGCTAATGCAGCAGTTTAAGAGCCTTGACAAGTACGACCTCAACGTGGTTGTCATCAACTTCATTGACATGTTATCACACGCTCGCACCGAACTGAAGATGGTACGTGAATTAGCAAGCAACGAAGCGGCATATCGCAGCATCACGCTGTCGTGGTTCAAGCATAGCGTTCTGCACGAGCTTTTTGAGGCTTTGGCGCAGACTGACTACAAGGTGATACTGACTACAGACCATGGTTCCATACGTTGTAACCGACCTGTGAAGATTATTGGCGACAAAAACACTAACACTAACCTGCGATATAAGTTAGGCAAAAATCTCAGTCACCAGTCGAAAGACGTGTTTGAGATTACCAATCCTAAACAGGTACAGCTGCCTGCGCCTAACCTTTCTACCAGTTATGTGTTCGCTACGGGCAACGACTTCTTCGCATATCCCAACAACTACAACTACTATGTGCAGTACTATCGTGACACTTTCCAGCACGGTGGCATATCCATGGAAGAGATGATAATACCACTCATCAGCATGAAAGGAAGGAAAAAGTAACTCATCATTATAATGTATAATTCATAATTAAGGATATGAAATTAGACTTAAAAATTGACTCTATACGTGAGACGGCACGCGAATTTCTTGCCGCCATTAACGGTAAATACACTAACATCGCCTTTTATGCACCCATGGGCGCAGGCAAGACCACTTTCATTAAGGCTCTGTGTGAGGAGTTAGGCGTTGAAGACGTCATCACTTCTCCTACCTTCGCCATAATCAACGAATACACTGCCGCTGACGGTAACCCCGTATACCACTTCGACTTCTACCGCATAAAGAAACAGGAAGAGGTGTACGACATGGGCTGCGACGAATATTTCTACAGCGGTAACTACTGCTTCATGGAGTGGCCAGAACTGATAGAGGACGCTCTACCTGACGATGTGCTGCGCGTCACTATCACTCCGCAACCTGACGGCAACCGTATCGTAGAGTGGTAACTTTTTTGATGGCACAACGAAAGCTATGCTTTCGCAACACAATAACGCCCAAATCGCATCGCGATAGCTATGCTTTCGCAATGCGATTTGGGCGTTATTGTATAATGGCGGCTCTATAAATTGGCTTGGCTCTATAGTTTACAATATTCATCCTTAAACCATATTCTATATACAGGGTCTACGAATGTGAAGCCATTGCCGTTTTTCTCTATTATATCCTTGTCTTGAAGAGCCTTCTTGTTCTTCAAGATTGTGTTAGGATTGCCGAGACCATATCTTTGTTTTACAGCCTGAGAAGAAAACTGATACTCACCATTGCTCACCGCTTTCAGCATCTCTATCTGGGAAGTACTGAGTCTCTCCGTGTCGTTTTGAAACATGGGGGTGTTGATATTCACAGTCTGTTTTACGCCAAGTGTGAATGTGTTGTCGTCAACTTCGTCAGGGGTAAAGTTCCAGACGAAGTAACACAACTGTTGCAAATACCACGAATGGCACTCTACTGTGTCGCAAATCTTCTCTGCAAACTGTTCTGAGATATGCTTCCCCGTGCTATCAAAAGACTGTTGTATGAAGGGTATCCAATTCTCCTTCGTTATCTTCTCCATAAATATTACCTGTCCGAAACGGTAGAAGGGGCTGTTGGCGTTATTAAATATGTTGAGCATCATGTTGCGTTTACTTCCATACAGACAGTAGGAGACATCCTGTTGATGTTGCCATACGGAGCGCATTTTGCCCTCCATGTCCTTATATTCTGCCAAAGTAGCCAACTGTAGAAACTCGTCAATGCAGACAATGATGCGTAATCCCTTCTCCTCGGCAAGTAGTTGTGGCAGATGCAGTATGGCGAGTTTGTCTTGTTCCTGTGGCACAAACTTCATGTCGAAAGCCATAAAGTTCGTTACTTGGTCATTAATAACAATCTGGGGTACTACACCAACAAGAAACTTCTTGGCATCCGTAATCCACCTTTCTACTTTTGATGAGGCGCAAGCGATAACCTTACTGGCAAAGATGCGGTAGAACTCCGCTTCAGAAGCGATGCTGAACGCATCTATATAGCACACTTTTACCTTATCGTCTTCCTCAGTAAGTTCTTCCATTGCCTTCTTTACGAGCGACGACTTGCCCCATCTGCGAGGCGAGATAAGCATCACGTTGATATTTGATGAGAGCATCTGCTTTAGCATAGCCCTATCTTCTACACGGTCAACGAAGTTGCTGTTCGTTGCCAACGTGCCAAATTGAAATGGCGACTTATGTATTGACATATTCCCTTTTTGCCTGCAAAGTTACGAAAAATTACCTAAAGGTAACTTACCTTAGAGTAACTTTTTTTTATTTAAGTAAGTGTTCAAAATTATTTTTATATTTAATATAGGCTATTTGGATGCAGATGTTTTCTCTGTTTGAGGGAACAATGTAATCATTGTGACTGAAAACAGAGGAAGCAGATGCGCCAAAGAGACTGTATTAAATATAATTTCAGAAATAAAAATGTTCACTTACTGATATATATAAATAATTTTGAATACTTACTTATATCTCTCCTATTCTTTCCAATTTTGAAAACATTGGAAAGAATAGGAATGTTTTTATTTGATATTTTAAAGAATGAGACTGGTATGGAAACAAAAACATTGTTCTATTTCTCTTCATCATGACGACATAATATATAAGGTGTAAAACTATGGGAAAAGAAATTTGCAGAAGTGAAGATTATTTCCTAATTTTGCACCGTGGAAAGACTTGTTACATACAAATATTACTCTACATACAACAAAACAACGAAATAACCTTACCACAAAACAATGAAAGTATGGATAACATCTCTGTAAAAAAACACCTTTTCCATCTCACTATTCCTATATTTATCGACATAGCACTGGTTATGCTGCTCGGTGCTGTCGATACGGTTATGTTGTCGCGATATAGCGATAATGCCGTAGCTGCTGTTGGACTGGACAACCAGCTTATCTCTTTTGTGTTCCTTGTGTTCCAATTCGTATCGATGGGTGCGGCAATACTCTGCGCACAGTATTTTGGTGCGGGACTGCGCACACGCTTCATGCAGATAGTGGGTATAGCCATTCTTGCCAACCTGTTGCTCGGTCTGACGGTTAGCGGAGCACTGTGGCTATGGGCGGCACCACTGTTGCGAGCGTTCGGACTACGCGAAGAGGTACTGCCAGATGGTGTAACCTATCTTGAGATTACGGGAGCGTTAGCGTTCTTTCAGGCACTGTCGCTGACGTTTAGTGCCGCTTTGCGCTCTACGGGAAATACTATTAAGCCTATGCTCGTTACCGTTTCGGTCAACGTTATCAACATTCTCGCAGACTATGCCCTTATCTTCGGTCACTGGGGATGCCCGGCTATGGGTGTGGAAGGTGCGGCATGGGCTACTGCTGTCAGCCGAATTATTGCAGCCATAATACTGGCGAGCTTTATGCCTAATATCTGGCGGGCGGCTGTTGCTGAGCATAGACGTAACAATCTGCACTATGTTACGCAACGACTACACAGTGTGGTACACGGGAAAAAACGCAAAATAGGTACTCTTCTGCTGAAGGCTCCTATCTACACACTGCGTGCTTCTTATCTGGTGGTGCGTACTCCGTTCATAGCTGTAAAGAAATCGGTGAAGACGGCTAAGCGTATCAACAACTCATATAGGGCTTATTTTACTCCTTTCCCATGGCAGGAGCTGAAAAACCTAATTCATATCGGTATACCAGCGATGAGTGAAGAGATGTCGTACTCATTGTCACAAATCACGATTACGTTCTTTATCAACCAGATTAGCACAGAGGCTCTGACAACAAAGGTGTACTGCACAACGGCTATTACCTTCGTAATACTCTTTAGCACGAGCATTGTGCAGGGTGGTAACATTCTTGTGGGGCACTATATAGGGCAGCTTCGCTACCGTGCCGCATACATCTTGGGCAACTATGTGTTTCACACCGCGATGAAGCTGACTCTTATCGTTGCCTCACTGCTCGCTATTGGTGGGCACACACTGATGACACTGCTGACGGATAATGAAGAGATTATACGCATGGGCACATGGATTTTCTGCATAGACCTGCTGTTAAGCTACGGCAGAGTGAAGAATGTCTTTGCCTGCGGAACGCTACGCGCTACTGGCGACGCGGTCTATCCTGTTATCGTTGGCGTGATATGCCAGTGGAGTGTAGCCGTAGGCGTTGCATGGGTGCTCGGCATACCAATGGGATTTGGACTGATAGGTATGTGGATAGGCTTCTGTATGGACGAGAATTTACGTGGCGTTATACTCATGCGCAGATGGCACTCGCTGAAGTGGAGGGGCAAAGCCTTTGTGTAAGAACTATGCAATGACATTTTGCCACCAATGAAATGACATTTTTACACCACTCAAATGTTTAACAAAACGGAGGGAAAGTTTAAAAACAAAAGGTAATGTTTAATTACTCCCAGCGAAGGTTTAACAAAGTTTTTGGAAGTTAAAAAACTGACTGACACGTTGTCAACAGGGCACGAAGATTGCAATATCATAGGCGAAAGTTCGAAAGAACAAGGTACAGCGAAAGCTTACCAAGGACAACGGAACTTTCAGATAATGATGTTAAACTAATAAAATATAGGAGGAAATGATTATGTTACCTACAATGTATTCAAACCGCAATCAGAGTTGGATCCCTTCAATCTTCAGTGATTTCTTTGATGATTCATGGATGCCTGCAAAGTTCTCTGGCACTACTCCTGCTATAAACGTCAGCGAGGATAGCAATAGCTACAAGATAGAGGTTGCAGCACCGGGCATGACAAAGGAAGACTTCAATATTAGCATTGCCAATGATGAGTTGGTAATATCTATGGAGAAGAAGGATGAAAAGAAAGACGAGAAGGACGAAAAGAAATATCTGCGCCGCGAGTTTAGCTACTCTAAGTTTGAACAGAGATTGACTTTGCCTGACGATATTGAGCAGGACAACATAACGGCTAATATGAATGACGGTGTGCTTGCTATCAATATTCCTAAGATGACGAAGGAAGAGAAAGCACAAGAGACTAAATGTATTGAGATTAAATAATCACATAACTACATAAGGTTAAATAAAATTTCAGCCCCGACGGACTCCTAAGAAGGAACCGCCGGGGCTGTTTTCGTTATTGCGTGCGTAAATATGTTGAGGAGAACTTGAGCAATACTGATGCTCAACATTAATGATATGGCAACGGCAGAAACGGCAGAACACTCTACGATTAACAGGCACCTGAAACGTTTATTGAGCATATAAGCTACTAGAATGTTGATTGTAGCACGTACGAAACGTAACTAAGAGTTGTTTGAAAAGCATAAAGAAACAGGATATACTATTACGAATATCGACACGATGTGTGGCTATTCAAATGTACATTACTTCTGGCGTGTTGTCAAAACGAAACTGACCGTGCCAGCATAAAGGTCTGACCGTGTAAGTATAACTACCTATATGTACATCAATAAAAAAGGCGCAGCAACATATTGCTATGTTACTGCGCCCTCTTTCGTGAGTTGTCGTACGCGGATTCGAACCACGACAAACAGAACCAAAACCTGTTGTGCTACCATTACACCATACGACAATCACTGTGTTATGACTTTTCATATAGGAGATGCCTACGAAAAGCGATGCAAAGGTAGTGATAATTTCTTATACTACCAAATTATTTCGGATATTTTTTTACTTTACTGTGATAAGGAAGTAGTTTTTCTTGCCACGCTGCGCAATAATGTACTTGCCGTCAATGAGGTCTTCTGATGTTACAGGACGGTTCTGGTCTGTCAACTTTTCCTTGTTGATAGACACGCCACCACCTTGTACCATCTTACGCATCTCGCCCTTTGAAGGGAAGACTTTACAGTTGTCGGCTGTGAAGAAGTCTATCGCTGGCTGACCGAGTTGGTCTGCTGAAACGGTGAAGTTCTCTACTCCTTCAAAGACATCAAGGAATGTCTGTTCGTCAAGTTTTGCGAGATTCTCCTTCGTACTCTTACCGAAAAGGATGCCACTGGCCTCTACTGCCATCTCGTAATCTGCCTGAGAGTGTACCATTACGGTTACTTCCTGAGCCAAACGCTTCTGTAATACGCGACGACCTGGGTCTGCCTTATGCTCTTCTACAAGTGAGTCTATAGTCTCCTTGTCCAAAGAAGTGAATATCTTGATGTACTTCTCAGCGTCATCATCACTGACATTGAGCCAGAACTGATAGAACTTATAAGGTGATGTGCGCTTGCGGTCAAGCCAAATGTTACCACTTTCTGTCTTGCCGAACTTCTTACCGTCTGCCTTGGTGATAAGAGGACAGGTGAGAGCGTATGCCTCACAGTCATTGCCAAGGGTGCGACGGATAAGTTCTGTGCCTGTAGTCATGTTGCCCCACTGGTCGTTTCCTCCAAGCTGCATCTTGCAACCCTTAGCCTGATAGAGGTGAAGGAAGTCGTAACCCTGCAGCAACTGGTATGTAAACTCCGTGAAAGACAATCCATCACGAGCTGTTCCGTTAAGACGCTGCTGAACGGAATCCTTAGCCATCATGTAGTTAACGGTGATGTGCTTACCTACGGTACGTGCGAAATCAAGGAACGTAAAGTCCTTCATCCAGTCGTAGTTGTTTACCATTTCTGCGGCATTAGGACCATCAGCCTCAAAGTCTAAGAACTTCGCTACCTGCGCCTTTATGCACTCTTGGTTATGATAAAGCGTCTCCGCATCAAGGAGATTACGCTCCTGAGACTTTCCTGAAGGGTCTCCTATCATACCTGTCGCACCACCAACAAGGATAATTGGCTTGTGGCCGCAACGCTGCAAGTGACGCAACATCATGATGCCGCAAAGGTGACCTATATGTAGAGAATCGGCGGTAGGGTCGGTACCAAGGTATGCGGTAACCATTTCCTTCTGCAGAAGTTCTTCTGCACCTGGCATTACTTGCGCAAGCATACCACGCCATTTGAGTTCTTCTATAAAGTTTTTCATATTATTTTTTTATTGTTATGCTTAGTGATTGGCGATTTAGACTTTTTATAACTGAGATATTTTGTAAAATCATCTGATGGTATCTTAACGTATTATTAGCACTACTCAGATGATTTTACAACACTATTTCTGTGGTTTCCTATAATTGACATTACGGTACGGGGTCATAACCAGAACCTCCCCAAGGATGACAACGTAGCAACCGCTTTACTGCAAGCCAAAGCCCCTTCAACGGTCCATGCTTCATTATCGCCTGTTTTGCATACTCTGAACACGTGGGGGTGAAGCGACACGACGGCGGAGTAAACGGACTGATACACCTCTGATAAAACAGTATGGGTATGAGCAACAACGCAGAGACGAGCGTTCGCAATATGGACATAAACTTATGCATAAGCTTTGGTAGTACCTTTTAGTTTACTTCTCATCGCTTATTCATTGAATCCTTCTGAAGCTCTCTGCAATAAATTGCACACCTTAGCCGTTACTTTCGCAGAAGAATGATGATGACCGTCAAGCCATATCATTGCCATTACTGCGTGTGTACCATCTGGCAAACGTAGCAATCGCTTGTTGTTACGATATGCCTCACGTACTTGTCGTTTCACCCTGTTACGATCTACAGCGTGCTTAAAGAAGCGTTTGGGGACGGAGATCAACAGCTGTGTATCCGTTTCGTTATCTGTTAACCTTATAACGAGGCGTAACGGATAAGCGGAAAACGACTTACTGTTACCCGACTCAAAGAGTTTATCTATGAGAAACTTGCTGCAAAGACGCTCTGATTTGGGAAATGCGTTACTTTTTTCCATGCCTCTATATACTTGGCTTGTAATGGAGAAAAAGGCTGTAAACCTTTTTCTTAACACTACGCACGGTTATACTGATAACGAATATGGGATGTTTTCTCTATTATAGACTTACCGTGTCTACTCGCTATTATATTCTTTATTCGTCCTCCTCTTCCTGTAAGAAATGTCTTAAAGCACCAGGCATTGAAGGATAACGCTGTGATGGAGCCTCTATATCGAGATTCAATCCCAACTCTTTTACAGCTTTAGCAGTAGCTGGACCAAATGTTCCAATCTTTATCTCACCAGCCTTTAGCTTCGGGAAATCTTCGTGAAGAGCCTTGATACCAGCGGGAGAGAAGAACAATGCCATATCATAGTCAAAGTCCTTAATCTCGTCTTCCGTGAAGTTATTGCTCACAGTGCGGTACATTACACATTCCGTGTGATTCAGACCCTTTGAGTCAAGCAGCACCTTTATAGTGTCAGAAGCCACATCACTCAACGGAACGAGATACTTCTCTGTCTTGTGCTTTACCATAGAAGGGATAAGATCATTTATCTTACCTGTTTCGCCAAAGAATATTTTACGCTTACGATACGGTGCGTACTTTTGTATATAGAGAGCTATTGTCTCCGTTACGCAGAAGTACTTTGTTGTCTCAGGCATCGTAATACGCATTTCCTTCGCTAACTGGAAGAAATGGTCAATAGCATGGCGTGACGTAAACACCACTGCGGTGTACTCTGTAATATTCACTTTCTGCTTACGAAACTCCTGTGGAGTCATTCCTTCTACCTTTATGAAAGGTCTGAAGACGAGTTCTACATCGAAGTCACGAGCAATGTCATAATACGGTGACTTGTCACTTGAGGGTTTTGGCTGTGATACCAGAATCTTTTTTACCATCGGTTTCTTCCTATATGTTTTGTATCAAAAAGTTCGCTGCAAAATATAATGTACCAGCAAGTAGTGTTAAAGGTACTGCTTCAAGACATGCCACATACAGCAGAAACTGTAACACGGCATGATTCTTTCGAAAGAAGATATTATACACCTTGCTCGCTTGCAATAACAGTGGTAACGCAAGAGCTACTACGGTTAGCTTCAACGTTATTTCTACACTTAGCTGGAAATACACATGAAGTAGCACCAAAGGCAATAGTATTGCTCCTTGTACTGCCATAAAATACAGTCTGGAGATATTGTCAAGATGCCGCTGTCTTTTCTCAAAAAAGACGCTATGGACTATCAATGTCAACCCCTCTCGTATTATATAATACGCTCCAAAGATTGCACAGAAGATGCCAAGCATTGTGTAATGTTCGAAGATAAACTCCGAACCGAGATAGCGCACTGCCGTAGAATAAGCCAAAATACCGAGAAGTATCACTCCCTGAAAGCAGAAATACGACTGATAACGCATTTCATCCGCTGTCTCTCGCAATTCTACCGAGTTCTCACGAGGGGCACGAAAGAGTTCCTTTGTCTGATAACATATCAGACGCCATGAACGTGACACCATAAGCAAAGAGGCAAGAATACACAACACAAGTGCCATTGTCACGATGCTGTCATTAGCAATAGAATATGGCACAGTGTCGCCTATCACTCCAAGTCTGTCTGCATTCACTTCTTCATGAAAGAACTGTGAGTGCTTGAAGTACGACTCTCTGTATATGGTATCGTTTATTGTCAATACTCTACTATTACTACAGTGCGTTTATATTGATGCTTATTCCAAGAACTTTCACCGCTATATTATCACATTCGCATCGATCGATTTTGCGTCAATTCCCCAGAATCTGCACCCTTACTTTCACTTATTCGCAAAGAAACTGGCGTACGTTACAGGTATGCCAGTCCTCCGTTCTATAGAAATTCTTTCTTAAACTTATCCACAAGGTCAAGTTTTTCCCATGTGAATAGCTCTACTTCCATTTCCTTTGTCTCATGGTATGCTGAGGTAAACACCTTCTTTACCGTATGTGGCATACGTCCAACATGACCATAAGCCGCAGTCTCTACATACATTGGTTGACGGAGTTTCAATGTCTTTTCTATAGCCTTTGGTCTGAAATCGAACAAAGTTTTCAGCTTTGCCGCAATCTCTCCATCAGTCATATTCACATGACTCTTTCCGTATGTATTTACATATATGCTAACAGGCTCAGCCACACCGATAGCGTAGCTCAGCTGCACGAGTATCTCATCAGCGACACCTGCCGCAACAAGGTTTTTGGCAACGTAACGCGCTGCATACGCAGCAGAGCGGTCAACCTTTGATGGGTCTTTACCAGAGAAGGCGCCACCACCGTGCGCTCCACGTCCACCGTAAGTATCAACGATAATCTTACGTCCTGTCAATCCTGTATCACCGTGAGGTCCACCAATAACAAACTTACCAGTAGGATTCACATAATACTTTATATTGTCATTAAAAAGAGCGAGAACTCTCTGCTCTTTCAGCTGTGCCTTAACACGTGGTATCAGTATATTGATTACGTCCTGCTTAATTTTTTCCAGCATTGGCTCATCCTCATCAAACTCGTCATGCTGTGTAGATACTACTATAGTATCAATACGCTGCGGCACACCTTCATCGCTATACTCTACCGTCACCTGCGACTTAGAGTCTGGTCTGAGATACGTCATCACCTTACCTTCACGGCGAATGTCGGCAAGTGTCTTCATCAACAGATGCGCAATATCAAGTGTAACCGGTATATATCTATCCGTTTCGTTCGTTGCATATCCGAACATCATGCCTTGATCGCCTGCCCCCTGCATACTTTCCTCTTCTCTGGACACACCTCTATTTATATCCTTACTTTGCTCATGTATAGCAGAAAGGATACCGCAAGAGTTACCATCAAACTGATACTCTGACTTGGTATATCCTATACGGTTAATTGTCTTACGAGCGATGGTCTGCAAATCAACATATGCTTCAGATGAAACTTCTCCCATTAACACTACCTGTCCAGTAGTAACGAAAGACTCTATCGCACAATGTGACTTACTATCGTATGCCAAGAACTGATCCAACAAAGCATCACTAATCTGGTCCGACACCTTATCTGGGTGTCCTTCAGATACTGACTCTGACGTAAACAGATACATATATAACTATATTATTAATTAGTAAAAAATCGAATACATTAAGCTGCGCATAACCGTAGAATCCCACACAAGCAACACTGTCGCTCGTGCGGGATTCAGTCTGTTAGTCGTTTAGTTGCATTCAGCAAACAACTATTTTACTTACGCAGACCGAGAGCCTTAACGATGGCACGGTAGCGTGTGATGTCGCGGTCATAGAGATAGTCAAGAAGAGCACGACGCTTACCTACGAGCTTAGTAAGGCTGCGCGCGGTTTTGAAGTCCTTGTGATTCTGCTTCAGGTGCTCAGTAAGATGCTTGATACGGAATGTGAACAGAGCTATCTGGCTCTCAGCAGAACCTGTATCTGTTGTTGCCTTACCATACTGACCGAAAATCTCTGTTTTTTTTGCGCTGTCTAAATACATTTTATTTATTTTTACGTGACTGTAAGGTTATGTTTTAACCATTACATTTTTCTGATGATTGGGCGTTCCAGTCACATAACCACGCCGTCATCTTTCAAATGCAGCTAAGCCTGTTTCGCTAAGCGGGTGCAAAATTACTACATTTTTCTGACATACGGAAATATTACAGTAGTATATCGCTTTAATGTTAATTATTTTTAACTTACTCTTCGTAATACACTCTCTTTACTCTATTGCTAACGAGTGTCAGCAGTTCGTAAGGAATTGTATCAAGTTTGTCGGAAAGTACGGTAACAGGAAGGTTATCACCGAATATCTCTACGCTGTCGCCTTCTTTACAATCTATGCCTGTTACGTCTATCATGCACACGTCCATGCATATATTTCCCACATACTCAGCCTTCTGACCATTAACGAGGCAGTATGCATTACGATTGCCAAGATGACGGTTCAGACCATCAGCGTAACCTATTGGTATTGCAGCTATGACGCTATCACGATCGAGAATGGTGCGGCGTGAATAGCCTATGGAATCTCCTGCCTTTACGTTCCTTAACTGAAGGATTGTTGTTTTCAGTGTAGAGACGTTGTTAATAATTTCATTATTGCGTGGGTTTATACCGTAAAGTCCCAATCCAAGACGGCACATATCCATTTGACGTTCTGGGAAATGCTCTATGCCCGCAGAGTTACATATATGTCGTATGATATGATGCGAGAAGGCATTTTGTAGTGCGTCTGCTCCCTTCAGATAGAGGTCATACTGCATTTGTGAGAAATCATCAAACTCATCACCGTCAGAACCCACGAAATGTGAGAATACTGAGCGTGGGGTCAGTGCGCTTTGGTTCTTTAAATACTCTATCAATCGCGGCATATCGTCAACAGGATGGAAGCCTAAACGGTGCATACCAGTGTCGAGTTTCACATGGATAGGATAGCCTGTGATGCCCTCTTTACGTGCTGCATGACGCAAAGCATCGAGCAATCGGAATGAGTACACCTCTGGTTCGAGGTCATAATCGAACATTGTTTTGAAGGCTGTCATCTCTGGATTCATCACCATTATATTGGCAGTGATACCAGCCTGGCGCAGTGCCACGCCCTCATCAGCTACTGCAACGGCAAGATAATCAACGCGATGGTCTTGCAGTGTCTTTGCTATTTCTACCGCGCCAGCACCGTAAGCGTCTGCCTTTATCATGCAAACGAGTTTTGTTCCTGGCTTCATTTTCTCTCTATACCAGTTGAGATTAGCAACGACAGCGGAGAGATTTACCTCAAGTGTCGTCTCATGCACCTTCTCTACGAGTTGGTCTGTAATGCGGTCAAAGCGGAAACGTCGTGCTCCCTTTATCAAAATCACCTCATCATGCAGTTGCTTGAAGCACTCACTGTCGAGTAGTGTGTCTGTGTCAGCAAAGGAATAAGTTTCCGTTGTCTCTGGCAACGCGAGTTTCCCGATAGCAGAGAGCTTTGGTCCTACAGCAATAAACTTATCTATCTTTCGGCTGCCTATCATGTCAGCGAGCTTCACCGCCATCTCTTTATCGTCAAGTCCCGACTGGTCTATGTCGCTGAGTATGAGTGTACGTTTTCGTCCTTTGTGGTCGGGACGACGCTGCATGAAGTCGAGTGCTATGTCGAGTGAAGCGAGGTCAGAGTTGTACGAGTCGTTAATAAGGGTACAACCATTGCGTCCTTCCTTCACCTCTAAGCGCATAGCAACCTGCTCAAGCGTTGGCATACGCTCTGAAATCTCGTCAGTTGTCAAGCCAAGGCACAGTGCTGTCACCGCACAAGTGATGGAATCCTCCACCGCTGCCTCATCTATAAACGGTATAGTGTATTCTCCTTCCTGCTCGTCCTTATATATATAATGTATCGTTGTCGTGGTTTCTGTCTTATCAACACTCTGCACATAGAACGCTGCAGAACTGTCATTCATGGACCAACCAAGTTTTTCTCCGCCGAAATCACTCTGTCTTAGCACACGGAACACTACGTCATTGTCCATCGGATAGACCAAAGTCTTGCAGTCACGGAACAGTCTGAACTTCTCTTTGCATTTATCTTCCATTGACAGGAAGTTCTCCTGATGCGCCATTCCCAATGATGTAAAGACGCCTATTGTAGGCTGTATGATGTCGGTCAACTTCGCCATCTCGCCTACTTTGCTTATACCGGCTTCAAAGATACCTACGGAAGAGGCTTCGTTCAACTGCCATATGGACAGCGGAACACCTATCTGCGAGTTATAAGAACGTGGCGAACGCGTCACGTTCATAGTCGGCATGAGCAGTTGATAAAGCCATTCCTTCACAACGGTCTTTCCGTTACTGCCAGTAATGCCTACTATCGGTATGTTAAACTCATCGCGATGTCTCTCTGCCAGACGCTGTAACGCCGCGAGCGAAGAAGATACTTGCAGGAGGTTAGCTCCCTCCCACTCTTCTGACTGTTCGCTGTACGCTTCGGGCAGTCTTTCTACTACAAAGTTGCGCACACCTCTTTTATAGAGGTCTTTCAGGTAGTTATGTCCGTCATTCCGATCTGATTTCAGCGCGAAGAATAGTGTTTCTTCAGGAAAAGACAGCGAACGGCTGTCAGTAAGTAGGAAACTTATCGTTGTAGCGGCATTGCCATAGCGGTGCGCTCCTATCAGGCTTGTAACTTTTTCAATAGGATAAACCATTGTGTTTTTGTTTAGTGTTTAATGGTTATGGTCTGTGGGTTATAGGTTAGTTTGTCGTTTTGACATACCTTAAACCTACAACCCACAGTCAATAGTCAATTATGTTGTTTATTTAGTTGCTAACTTCAACTTCACCGGCTTCATACCTTCAGCTGTCGCTGTGATGGTAACGGCAGACGGATTAACGCCTGAACGCAGTATAGCGAGGCATGAACCCTTGTAGAGGTTACGCTTGTCTGTAACGTTAAGTTCATCTGATTGATGGTTGCCACTGCTTACAGCAGCGAGCGTAGCATCGCCAGTCACGGTGAACTTCACCTCTCCTTGCGCTGTCTGCACACGTCGTCCTTTCTTGTCTACCGCCACGACGCGAATGTGCTGCAGGTCTTGTCCGTCAGCTTTCCAGTTGGCATTATCGCTTTCCAAGCGCAGAGCCACAGGCTGACCTGTTGTCTCTATGCGGTGGCGTGCAACGACTTTACCGTTCGTTCTTGCCACAGCCTCGCAGTAACCGTCTTGATATTCCACGCCACTCCAGCGTATCTGGTTGCGCATCTTGGCACTCTTGAGGTCGTTTTTCTTCACGCCGTAACTCTTACCGTTAACAAACAATTCTACTTCCTCAGCATTAGTATATGTCGTAATGTCGAGTTTCGAGCCTGGCTTACGGTTCCAATGGTCGCTCTGTCCGTCGTTACCAGTCTGCACACCGTTCCACATTACGTCGCCCTTAGTGTCTGTTACCGCTATGTGTACGAGTGGTTCGTCGGGCTTAAAGAACGATCTCATGTAGTAAGCCTTAGGCTTTGGTTCCAGCGCAATGTCGAACACGCCTTGTGCCCAGCCCTTGGTAGGCCATCCCTGACTCTCTCCGAGGTAGTCGATTGCCCCCCAGTAAGCCAGTCCTATAACCTTGTCGAGGTCCATAGCGAAGTAGTTTTCGCCCATGGCGGCAACTGAAGCCTCGCTTTGGTAGAACGTCATCCAAGGGAAGTTCTTGCTATCACCGGGGAAGTACATATAGCGATAGTTATATGACTGCACGTCAGTCACCTTTGCCAGTTCGCATGGTAGCGAGTCTGTCTCCCAGTTACGATAGCGTGGATGCATAGCGACTGTCACCTTGCGGCTATTGTCATAGCGGTCAACCACGGTCTTCAGCAGTTTGTATTGCGTTACACCGAAGTCATTATACGGCATATCGTTGTATGACTGTAGTTCGTTTCCCATTGACCACATGACCACAGAAGCATGGTTTCTGTCACGTGTGATGAACTCTTTTACCTGATCCTGCCACAGTTTTGAGAAGCTATTGCGTCCTGCACCGACATACTGGTTGTTCCATTTGTCGTACAGTTCATCAACAACAAGTATGCCGTTCTCATCGCAGAGGTCAAGGAACGACTCAGAGTATGGGTTGTGTGATGTACGGACATGGTTCATGCCATATTCCTTCATCAACTTTATTCTCTTCTCCATAGCCCTTGGGAATGCTGCCGCACCGAGCGCACCGTTGGTGTGGTGATTAGCATATCCCTTGAGAAGCACCTTCTTTCCGTTCAACTTCAGTCCGTAGTCAGGACCTATCTCTATTGTGCGCACACCGAAACGCTGTGACGTTACCGCCGCTACTGTGCCGTTTTCCTTTATCAGTTCAACCCTTGCAGTGTAAAGGTTAGGGTGCTCACAGTCCCACAGCATTGGTGAGTCGAGGTCGAAAGACGGCAATGCTAATTCCTGACCGTACTTATAGTTGCGGTTACGCTTTACGTCGTAGGTCTCGTTCTTCACCACAACGCCAGCAGGATTAGTAACAACAAGACGCATCTTCACAGTGTTTTGCTTAGTGTTACACTGCACATTGGCTGTGATATTCACCGTCTTATTATCCTTTGTCGTGATGTAAAGGGGATGACGGTTGAAGTACATCTGTGCATCAGTATATACAAGGTTCACGTCGCGGAACAGTCCTCCACCCGTGTACCACCTTGACTGCTTAGGCTGACCAGTATTGGCGTAGACAGCGATGGTATTCTCTTGTCCCCATTTCAGTTTGTTTGTCACGTCTATTTCAAAGCCTACATAACCGTAGTCTGTGCCCCCAACGCGTTGTCCGTTGAGGTAGACGTCGCCATAGTACATAATGCCTTGGAAGTCGAGCAGTGCCCTTTTGCCTTTCTTCGTGGCGTCAGGAGTGATGCTTTTAACATACCATCCTCCTCCCATCTCCTTGAAGCCACGCGCTGACAGGCGGCTCTTGATGTTGGCACCTGCATCGCTGTTGTCGGCACGCTCACTGGCATCAGGTGCCACCCATGGCTGTTCTATCTGGAAATCGTGTGGTACATTGATTACTCTCCAGCCGTCAGCCTGTGCCTTTTGCTGTGTGATGGCAGCGGAAGCGTTATCGCCGAGTTGAAAATACCAGCCACGGTCGAGGCTTATTGTGTCTGAGACGGTACCTGCCATTGCTGGGATTATAGAGCAGGCAAGACCGAAAAGGGTTATATGAAGCTTCATAGATATTGTTTCGTTGTTGGGTTATTTTGTTGTTTTGGGGGATTGGGAACAGTGGCGTAGAAACGCCACCGCACAAGGACGAGGGCTTCTCTACGTAAGGACGGAGGCTGCATTAGTACTGCTTTATTACGGTATCGTAGTTTATGCCGTTCTTTAGCTTGTAGTATTCTGTTGCTCCGAGCAGGAAGGCTCCAAGTCCATAATCATCGAAGTCAGGTTCTTTTTCGTAGGTAACAGGCTGGCTTGACGCTGGTCTGTCGCCCGTTCCCTGCACGTAACCGAGGAATCCGTCCTTATGAACGCATGACGCTATGGCAGCCCATGCTTTCTCTATGGCTGGCATATACTCCTTCTTTTTGAGGTATCCGTGTCTTACTCCCCATGACATTCCATAGAGGAAGAGTGCCGTTCCGCTCAGTTCCTTACCGGCAAAGTCCTGCGATGCAAGGCTTGCGTTCCAGAAACCGTCCTCACGTTGCAATGGCAGCAATGCCTTTGACATAGCGAGGAAGTCTTTTTTCATGTACTTATAGTACTTGTCTTTGGCGGACAACGTCATCATAACACGCACGTATGATGCATACACCCATCCGTTACCACGGCTCCAGTAGCAGTTCTTACCGTCGCTTTCCTTGTATGGTGGCACAAAGTTAGCGTCTCTCCACCATAGTCCTTCTTCCGTATTGAAGAGCTTTCCGCCACAGGTGTCGCGGCTCCATGTGTACGACTGCATGGCATAGTCGAGGTATTTGCGGTCGCCCGTTATGGCAGCGAGTCGCGTAAAGGCAGGCATCGCCATCTGAATAGCGTCTATCCACGTCCAGTCACGGTTTGTCCCACGTGCAATCTGTTGGTCGAAGTTCTCTTTAACCTTCTCTACCTTTTCCTTACCGCCTACCTGACAGTAGCGTTCCAAGTACACCTGAGCGCAGCATTGGTCGTCGGCATGTACTGTAGTAACGCCATTACGTGGTGTCCATTTATGGAAATCGCCCCATGTGTCTACATACTTCATGTACCTATCTTGCGGGTCTATGTCGTTAAGTGCCATCAGACCTTCAAAATACACGGCACGTGTCCATAGGTTACTTGGTCTTAGTCGTTTCGCCTTTGTCGGCTCCGTGGGGTCACTCCACTTTGCCATGAAGTAGTCGTTTGCACGTTGTGCCATCGTCAGAGCGTTGTTATCTGTCGCAGCATTGGTCTTTGACGATGCTGTTTGCGCAAACCCTGTCATTGCGGCAGCGCAGAGCAGTGCCGTGAGCAGTGTCTTTGTCATAGTTAGTTGTTTAGTTGTTATCTGTTGATTAGTGGTTTAGGGTGGTTCTATAAATTAGCTTTGTTATATTTCGAGGCTATTTTCTCGGTCAAAATGTAAGTGAACGAAGGAGTTATGCTGTGCATAACGACTGAACGAGCTTACGCATTGAATGGAAAAGAGACCTAAAGATAACAAAACGTCATTATACAAAATATGTTTCGTTTTAAGGTGGGCATTGATATAACCACCCTTTAGTCCTTTAGCGTTTTTGTGCGTTCAATAGCTTGCCGTACACTCATACCCGGCTTTCTCTACCCTCTCCTTTATAGCATCAAGAACCTGTGGCTCCGCCTTTCTTAGTCCCTGCACTGGTGTTTCGCGGTCTATGGTATATATC
>CAKQDQ010000024.1 GCA_934229335.1 uncultured Prevotella sp. | reverse complement strand
GACTTTGCCATATCTTAGTACTCTTATTCGTGTCGAGCGCAACTTCTAATCGTTTTATAATAGAGATGTTGCAAGCCATCAAAACCTATCAAACAAAAAAAAAACGAGACTTGGTTTTCGTTATTCCCAAATCTCGCTTTTTTGTTGTAATAGCCTTATTAGAGTCAGTCCCTTGTAATCTTGAAACCCAATTTCAAAATGAGTTTAATAGTTTCAACAGACGTATTGCGGTCGTATTCCTTCTCTTCTTCTGATAGTTTCTCATAAGGCACAAGGCACGGATGCTTTTTCTCCGCATCGTTGCGTTCCTCTCCATACGTCCAACCGTCCTTCAAACGTCCTACAGACCATACCTCATGCACATTCTTGGCTATGTCCTCAGCCAAAACATTCAACTCCTTTGGCAGCGAAACGTCTTTCGTGTCGATAGGGTGGGGTGTGTAATTATTCTTGTTCATTCCATTTATTTTATTGGTTAAACTATATTGAAAGAGAAAAGCCATGGTGAAAATCTATCATTCGTGCATGAATGTTTTTCTGCTTGTTTTAGTAATCATGACTAATGACTCGTAGAAGGTTGTCTGGTATCACCTCGAAAGTGCCAAAGATAAATCTCTATCTATGTTGGTTACGGTGTCTATCTATTTGTCATGTTTTGTGTAAGACTTCAATTTTTCTTTTGCTGTTTCGTGTCCCTGCATAGCGGCTTTCTCATACCATTCTTTTGCTTTCTTTTTATTTGCTTCCACGCCCCATCCGTTGGCGTAACATTCCGCCACCATATATTGCGACTTACAGTTTCCCTTCTCTGCCCCTCGCATATACCAAGCAAATGCTTCTTGCTTGTTGGGTGTTACTCCCAACCCTTTTAGCAGACAGTCGGCAAGGTTACGCTGGGCACTGGCATACCCCATTTCTGCTGCGTAGCGAAACCATTGGGCGGCTTTCTGAAGATTACGCTCGTAGCCGTGTCCCTCAAAATAATACAGAGCAATGGCGTTGATGGCATTTGCCGACCCCATGTCGGCAGCTTCAAGGAAGTAGTCCATCGCTTTGTTGTATTGGCCTTGGTTGTAGCAGTGCCAACCATGTTCCAGCAACAGGCTGATTTTCATCTTCTCTGTATTACTTTTGATGACAACATTGTCATCAGCAGAAGCCTCTACGAAGAATTGCTTCAGTCGCTCATAGAAGGCATCGAAATAAGCCGTGTCGTATTGCGGTCCGTTTTTATATCTTACGTTCGCTATCTCGTCTGGAAGTCCGTCTGGAAACTCTGTGAAGCCACGCAGCATGATGGGTATCACATTCTTGTCGAGTTTCAAGGCTTCGGCAAGTTCCACAAAGAGCCAATCTTTCTCCTTGTTGCCGTGTTCCTTGATAGTCCTGCTGAACACGTCGGCATCACATATCAATATGAAGTCCTTACATTCGGCAATGCGTTTCAGCAGAGCTTTGTCGAAATTGCCGTTCATCAAATTGTCTTGATCGAAGCTGACGGAATATCCGTCACGCTTCAACAAGTCGTAAATATGGCGGGCTGTCTCATAACCGCCATTGCGGCGGTAGCTGATGAAAATGTCGTATGGTTTGGTAGACATATCTAAACTAATATGGTAAATAAAGTAAATAAGAAATTCAAATCTCGAAAATCTCTCAGAGTGTATCTCTATTAATTCAAAAGAATTATCAATTCACTTTGTAGGGACAGTATTTTTAAGCATCCTATGTTTTTTATATCTTGATATTATATGTTGTTTATAATAATTATATGAAACCTTGCAATCTCTTAATCTTATTCCTAAAGAATCTTTTGGACATTGTATTGTTATAATATCTTTAAAATAATCTATGCCGTTAAATGTCTCAACAGGCAATAGAACTAAAACCTTTTCATTATGCTTCTGTTTTTCAAATTCTTCTTGATAATCTTCGATGGATTGAGAACAATCCCAGTCGCACCATTTCAATATCACATAATTACCAGTAAAACCCTGCTTAATTAGATATCCTTCGTCTCCTTCTATTGTTCCCAAAACAATATCCTTATAGGAGGTACATCTTTCAAAAGTTTGGTTCCCTATCTTTATTTTTGTAGAATCAATTTCTATCAATTTCTCATCTTTACCAAACATATATCTGTTTTCTTCTATTGCTTGCCTAACATCTTCAATTTTTGATTTAAGTCCTTCTTTCATTTGCCTTTCTATATCTACTTTCTTTTTAAGACTTAATGATTTTGATGTAACACAAATATCATAGTTTATTTCTTTTGAGTCTGTTTCAAGTGTTATACTATTGTAATTGTTGTCCCATTTGCCCACAAAGTTTATTATCATATATGTTTGAATAGAATCCTCAGGTTCTGATATTAACGTTTTCCATATCATGTCAAATGTCTTATCTTCTTTGAAGCATATTTCAATCTCATTATTCGGATTTTCTATATCTTTTGTACGCCAATATCCATATACATTAATAAGTTCTTTATGTGCTTTGATGTTATCATTTGGCTCTTCTGTAGTCACTTTTGGGGCAAGAAATTTTATTTGAGGAGTTTCCTTGGTTCTGATTAATTCTATTGTGTCAGATAATTCTGATACAACTTTCAGGGTATTTTTAGACAAACTTTCGATAATCCAATCTTTGCTTATACTACCATTATTGAATTGTATGCTCCCGAAATAAATATTAATATTGGACTTGCAACTGTTATTAAAAAATGATAATGCTCTATCTTTTAATTCTTCATTGTCCGCTCCTATCAGATCAATGCAGGTAAGAGTGCTGTCAGATTCTATAATTTCATTGCATACCCATTTGTTTCCATAATTCCATCTTCCTGTAAGTTTTTGTTCAAACTTAAATAATGCCATTCCTTCACTAAAGACTATTGTTCCATAGTTAATTAAAATGCCATCAATAGTTCCATTTTTTTTGAAGTTTATATGCACTTCTGGGGTATAGTCATATTTAGACGACTTGTCTTTCGTTTTCCAACTGCCATATATACTTTGCTTAAGATTATTACCATTTTCTTGCATGATGTGATTAATGCTATCACTAACATTAACATATAATCCCTTAAGTTTGTCATAATATTCATCAGAAATATAAGCGTTAAACCAGCTGGTCCCTAAAATTTGCTTGTTTAAGATAATATGAGATATGCTCAAACCATCTCTTGTTAGGTAATAATCTTGTGTTGGATAATTGTTTACTTTTATTTTTCGGGAAGCTAACATTTTCAATAAATCTCCAGTATCATCTTCGTTATCCACTGTCCATTTTATATTTCTATCTTTTATGCAACTACCTAAAAGTATAGATGGATCAGTAATCTGTTTAGCATATGGCTTATTACGTTCTGTACGATAAAGATCCGGATAGGATAAGATTACATAATTATTTCCAGAATAATTCATTTTATGGAAATCCGATTCTTTTATCAATGGTATTGTAGATTTGATGTTATTTTTTATACATGTCTGAATTCTATGAAGTTGTTTTTGAGTAAGATATCTAATATGAGTCAAATATCCTAATTCTGAGGGGGTTCCCTTTAATCCATCGATTTTTACCAGACCATATTCTTTGGTATTAGGATTTACTCTGAATACGATCATAGACCTTTTTTGCGTTGCTCCAAATACTGAGTGTAAAGCCCAATTCGTTTTAAAATCGGTGAGAGTTTGATAGACGCTGTCTGAAGGGAAGATATCTGCAGAATAATCACCATCAAGAAGTATGACATCATTGTCTTTCAGTCCTAACCGATATGCTATAGAGTCTGTAACTTCTATTGACATAAGCTTGGGGCATTTGTCCATAAAATCATTATTATCTGAAATTTCGTTATCGTTTTCATCCAGACGTATATGCTTTCCTTTAGAACTCAGTTTTGTGTAGTAATATACTTCATCTGCAGAAGATACGTAATCTGGTTCTCCGAATTCATCTTTTGCTACTATTGTAGAAAAATTACCTGAAGGACTTTTTGTCGTATCTCCTTTATAATATCGCACACGACTTGTTCCTCCAACTCTGCAAATAACACCAAATGCATTCGTGTCATACTGTCTTACTAAATTGTCGTTAGTGAATTCATGCATATATGTATCTGTGACATTACCTTCGGTATCATATCTTTTGTAGAATTTTGTAATTGTATTGTTTGAAACAGAGTCGACAATAGACTCTTCATAGGCATAAGTTTCGTCTGGGTTACATAGTTTTCTATTTTTATCAAAATACCATTCTGACACTATTGTCCTTTTGGGCAGATCAACGTAATTATACTGAATGATTGCATAATTGAAGTCTTTGTCTGATAGGTTTCCTAAAGAATCACGGAAAACGATATTGAGAATTCTGCCTTTGGCATCTAGAGAATCAGTTCGATATATACCATCGGACCATTTTTCGACTATCAGCTTTTTTCTATTTTCTTTCTTGTATGAGATATGCTCAATTCCATCTTGAGCTACATAACGTTCTTCTTTTACAATATTTCCACCTTCATCATATTCTTTTACTATTGTTGACGGATATGATGGATTACTTCTCAGTTTACCATCTTTATTTATATATTCTTCTCTAAGTCTACGTCCCTGATTATCATAAAAGAATCTATATATAGCCAAACCTGTAGAATCATTCTTAAGATTTCCGTCTTTGTCTCTATATTCTAATAATATCAAATTTCCTTTATTGTCGTAGTCATAAAGAATTTGGTGAATTCCATCAACGTTGACCTCCGCTATGTCATCTTCTGTAAAAAATGACTCTTTTATTTCTCTTCCGTATTTGTCAAATTGATAAAAAATTTTTATAGTACCAGCATTATTATATACTTCCTTTCTTAGTTCTGGCATTTTCATTGGTTTCCAATTATCATCCATATAAGTAGTATAAATATTTTCGTTTTTATCGTTCCATACATATTCTATGCCACAGTTTCCCCAGTTGTCTTTTACAAGTTCTCCCTTAGCATTTCTTGACTGTTGTTTTAATAAATGCCCATATTTGTCACATATATAAACCTCCATAGGCACGCCATCGCTATTAGGTTTTGCTTTCCCCTTTGAGTCTATATATTCAACTATAGAATCATTTCCCCACTTATCTTCTGTTAGGCGCACAAGTGTACCATATGAGTAATTTGGCTCATTTCTCATTTCGGCAGGTAGCCCATTTGTGTCTTTGTAAGTACCTATAAATTTCTGGTTTCCAATAGGTGTTCGAGAATATGTGTAAATTAGATTCCGGTCTTTATCGTATGCTCTTTCTTGAATAATGGTTTTACCTGTGGGATCTGCAATAAATTCATAGATGCAACTTGTCTCGAGTTTTTCTATCCAATCTTTTTTGGCTTTTTTGTCGGAGCCAGCAGCGCCAATCTTTAATATGTATGGAGACATATTTGAGGTTGTTAATTGCCCATAACCATTTATCGTTTCCATCTTACCCCAGTAGCCTGATGGGTATTTATGGGTAAAACGGAATGATAAACTGCGATGTGATGCAAATTCTTTACTGATTGTATCCATAGGCATGAACCAACCATGTTGTTTCTTGGTTCTTGTGCAATAAATGGTGTCATTGTAAGATTTGGAGACACTTTTAGTATAGTGTTTAATGTTATAATTCTTTCGTTTTCCTTGCTGAGGGTGAGATAATTCTATATCTTTATTAGGTCGAGACATGTCATTAAGAGGACGAGATATGTCCCCTATTTTTTCCACTTTTATTACGCCCGCACTTCTGTTTATTTGTCCAAAAGATGAAATATTACAAATTAGTAGTAGGGCAAATGTAGCAAATACTCTGTATGTTATTTTTTGTTTCATACCGTTCCTATTTTATTTGATTATGTTGTCTTCGAGGTCGTAATGTTTTTCTGATAATAAGACACCTTTATCCGAATATTGATATTCTATACGATGGATGCCATTCAATGTAGCATCAGGTTGTCCTTTCTCATCAACGAATATACGTTCGGACAGTCTACCCCATTTGTCATGTATATATTTACAGCAGACATAAGTTTCTGTTTCTTTTGCCTTTTTGTTAGGCATACGCATAGACTTATTTTCTGTATCTACTATTGTAACGGTGTAGTCTCTTCCAATAGCATCATATGTTATAATACATCCACAGTTACCCCAGTTATCTATCATTCTATCACCTACAGCATTACAAGAATATATTTTTATTATTCTTCCTTGCGTATCATACTCGTATCGTCTTTGGTCAACTCCGTCGTTATTGGCACGTCGTAGTCCAGCACCATCAAGATAGTCAATTATAGAGTCGTTTCCTTGCTCGTCGTATGTTATAATAACTACATTTCCATACGTATATTTGGGACTTTCATCAATGTCTATAGGATATCCATATCCATCTGTATAACTCGCTACTACGCTATTTTTTCCATTTCTAACAGGTTGGAATCCGTATACCATATAGCCGTTTTTGTCGTATGCCCTTTCTTCTACAACATTCTCGTCCGATAAGTCAGATGTAATATACCATTGGCAAGCTTTTGAAAAACGTTCCCTCCATTCTTTTAGATTGTACGAATTATCATATTGTGTATTGATAATATAAGTATCCATATTGTGTTTTACCGTCAATGTGTCTCCATGCATAGCTTGTATATGTTGCCAATGCCCCTTATTGTTCTTCATTGACAATCTATAATAGTAAGGCAAATGATTGGCTTCTTCTTGTGAAATAGGTTTGCCAACACCTTCTATCCATGAAAACTTTCTAACTACATCTCTATATAAAACGTAGTTTGGTATTCGCACTGATGTATTGTTTTTCCTCCCTTTTGTGGGGGTCTTGTGCCTTGGCTGCACATGTAGTGGTAAAATCAGTCGAGTTGATTCATTTGGCTTGAATTTTACGAGTTGAGCACTTATTGGTAATGATGCACTCAATAAAAATGGCAAAATTATGGCTTTCATATTATTGTAAGTATGTTTTAAGTAATAAATATTCATTTTGTGTCAAACGCAATTCATGAAATTCAGCATACATATGCAAACCTATTGAAGGTATTTCTTTTTTTATTATTTCATATTTATTCCCACAAACTCTCAACAGTTTGATGGATATCTTTTGTTTTTTATTATTCCAACATTTATTCAATAGTTCACTATTCATACCAAATTGCCATTCTCCACAAGCGATGATTCGGTCTCCATCTCGTAATCCAACTTGATATAATGGACTACGTTTGTCCAAGATATGTAAATAAGGTATACTATATGTTGACAAATCTTTTGGGGTAACAAAATTCATTTGGCTATATGTTCCAGAAATTTTATATTTTACATTTTTATAGATGAAAGACAGCCCTCTACAATTCAAATACTCTGTATTCCAGTATTCATTCCCATCAAACAAAACGCTTTTCTCTCCCCATTCATTGACTGCCATAATGTTTGTATAATCGTTGTCGTTGTTGCTGTTTATGTATATTTTATAGTAACTATAACCTTCAGCTTCCCATTTATTACATCTAATAGGTTTATCGTCAATTCCCCAGACTGCACGACCAATAATTTTTCCGTTCTGAACAAGGTACATCATAGACTTGAGTATATTGCCATGATCATCATATGTTCGATATTTTGACGTAAGCCCATCGTGGTCCAATATTGTTACTTTCTTGTAATATACATTACTATTATTATGAGTCAGTAAAGGTCTTACAGTATTTGTTTTTTCATCAAAACAGTAATAAGCCTCTGCTATCTCATTTTTGTTGATAGCCTTTACCATTCTATGAAAAACAAGCAATGAGTCTGTTTCCGTAGAGTTCTTGCGCCATTTCCCGTTTAGTTTTTTATTGTTACGACCATAGTAACTAACAACCTGTCGTTTTCCATCTACAGTCTCCACTTTCTTTACATACGAAATAACTTTAGAAATATCCTCCGTCTCTTCTATGAGACAGTTTTTTTTCTGTTTCAGCGTCTTGCTATAAGCAACCTTTCCCATAGCCATAACTCTTTCTTCATGAACAAGTTTACCTGTATCATCATATCTCCATTTCCATTTATATATGGCTTCGGGAGTCTTTCCAAAAGGTTGCCCATGACTATTAAAAAATATTTTAGACACCAAGTAACCGTTTTTATCATATTCATATTTATAAGACGACGGATAATCTTTAGAGGTTTGACCTTCTATCTTTTGGTACAAGACATTCCCTCTGTCATCACATTTTTCTTTCAACTCCGCTACAGGATTAGACATTGACTTATCATATAATAGTTCCTTGTGTGGAGTCTTCAATATTTTAGCAAACCCCAGAGGACCATTGGCTGGTATTTCATTATCATCCATATCAGAACTCCTTATGCATGTACTGCGTGCATACCTTGTTACAGTACTGTCATTAGTCTCTTTCGTATAAACGATATTATACTCATAATCAGAAGAAATGGTTGGTTGCGCATACTCATTCAGAGTATATCTACAAATAGTTCCATCTTCCAGATAATCCCAAAGATAGCCATTTATACCTTTGTCAATCTCTTTACATACTCCTTTATGGTCATAATAAGTAATACCAACTAAATTGCCATTTTCATCCCATGATAATCTCACTTGTTCCACACCGCTATCACGAACAACAAGTCCCTGACCTTCAGCTGAAACAAAATGTACCCATGCATCCCTTCCGTTAATATAAGAATAATTTAATTCAAATAGTACATTGTTTTTGTTGTCAACATACTCTTCCTTAATTGTACGTTTGTTTTCATCTTCGCTGATTCGTATCTTGCAAACTGATGACAATAAGTCATTAAACAGCACTCCTTTGTCATTAGAAATATTGCTTTCGCCAATTCCTAAAACATTTACACGTGGATTAGCTGGTAACATTTTGTTAGAGGACTTCACATCTATTTCAGAGATATGAGTAAATAATCCTCTATGCTTCAAGCAATAAAATAAAGGTGTACGCTTACATTCTGCATTGGAAAGTTTCGTAGATTCTACACCAATAATTTTACCATTTTTGATTTCATATCTTGCATAGTAGTCGCTATAAACGTGGAATTTCCAAAAGTAGCACACACAGCCAACAACGAGCAGTATAGCAATAATAGAACATAAGATCACATTACGTCGATGATTTCTTATTCGCTCACGTTTCGTCTTTTCAAGCAAAACTTGGCGCTTATGTTTTTCTTGTTCCTGAAATTTTATCTTTTCTTCTTCTTGTCGTTTTCTTTCTTCTTCTTGAAGCCTCAACTGTTCACGTTGTTCTTTGCGTTCTTTGACAACTGGGCAAAGAATGTCGTGGATAAATTCTATGCGGATATCATTGCCATAATTGAATGTCCGTAGTAGTTTTTTTTCTAAAATAAGATTATCAATCTTATTCTTATCAATAAACTTACAAAAATCAGAATAAGATACATTGTTACGACGACCGCTTGATGTCAATAATTTATCTTCCATCAAGTTGGTTTCCACATCAGTCAAATTCTCTATTGATTCTATATAAAAGTCCTTGATGATATCTGCTCCAAATTGCTTGATGATATGAGATGATATCACATCGTCATTATCGCTTAGTTTTTGATATATTCGACTTAGAAAAAGAGACAGAACGGCAGCATCGACATCTATTTCTGGTTCATCCCCTAAAGAGAAGTCACTTCTACCAGTTACTGTTTCTATAATAAAGTGAGCAACATCCATAGAAACAAGCCCAGGGCAAGGTTGGGTTATTATCTCTGCAGCTTGTTCTTCATTTAATGGTCGTAAAGCAAAACGATGAAGTTTTAGAGAAGGAATTTTTGTTGTAAAGAACTCAAATTCAGAAAGGAAGTCCTCTCTTAATATAAAAATGAAATGAATATTGTTATCGTTTACATATTGTGTTTCGGGACAGCTGACAGCACTGTTGATGTTGTTAAAAATACCGCTCATACAGGCAAAGCCTTCAACTTGAATTTCTGGCAGAGAATCTTCTCCCGTATCCAAGCCATCTGAATTGAATGCAAGTTCTTTAGGCATTGCATCATTGAGAACATCTGCAAATTCTTTGAAGAATTCAGTTCTTATGACAGCAGTTTGCTGTAGCGTAAAAATTTCTTCGAACTGATCGAATATGAGCATCAATTTTACCCTCTTACCATTAACGAAAAACTGATGTCTATGAAAGAATTCCCAAAATAATTCTTTATCAATATTCTTTGCAGAGATAGTTTCAACAATTTCGACTTCTCTGCCAACGGCTTCTTTTATTTGTTTTATATAACTTTGATTATTACTATGGTCAAGTCGCAAAACTATAGGAATAATTCCGTTTTTTCTAACTACTGGTAAAATACCCGCATTTATGATAGAGGTCTTGCCAATACCAGATTTACCATATACTACGGTGTCTATGTCATTAAGAACACGTTGTGAAAGGTCGCAAATCTCTTCATTTCGACCATATATGATTTGGTTTTCTTGGTAGGATTCCAATCCTAACCAGAGATTGTGTCTCTTGCTTAACATATCTTTATTGTTTAGATTCTATTTTGTTTATTATCTTATCGACTATGGTCGGTATATCAGCTTTAGAAACGTAGGTGATCGCATTATGGGCTTGAATTTTTTCTGGCAAGTGAGCATTGTAAAAATCAAAGTCCTTTTCAGCAACAGGAATAATGTATGTTCGCCCGATACCAACACCACATGCTACGTCCCACTCATTTCTATACACATGAGCAACATCTTTTTCTCTCTCAATGTTTTGTGATAGAATGGGAACAAAATAATTGGCTGTTTTTATAGCCCTTTTAATTTCTTCCATGAACTTTCCGCCATCCGTAAGATTGTACTTATCATACCAGACATTCAAATTCCGTTTTTTCAATTCATTGTAAAGTAATTCTACAAATGCAGAGTCACTTCTGGAGTAGCTGATAAAAATATCAGTGTTTTCCTCTGGATAAGAGAATTTTGATGGTATACGTTTTTGAATCTTATCCCTTAACTTTGGATCCTCTGAATATTGTATGTTCATTCGATTAACAATTTGGTCAATCACTTCATCAGGACTACTTTTCATGTAAGTTTTATTTCTCATCATGAAATGTATAAATGATTCTTCCAATTTGTTTGTTGCGATCATATCACTGTTGATTTCTTTCATTTTTCGTTCTTTCCTGATAGAATACCAGACAAAACGAAATAGCCAATCGCTATAGTCAATGCCTAACATTAATAGAAATTTCCCCTTCAGAGAATCAACGAGTTTTTTGGGACGTGAACCTTCTGTTAGCCAAGAAGAACAAAATTCAAGCATATCTTGATCCGTTACGACATAACTATGTGCTCTTCTATCACCGACTCTACCAAACATATAATATACAGTAGGTTTATATAAATCGGATTCGTTTGTGATATCATCGTTTTCATTAGGATTGTTGTTAAATTTAAGAACCCTTAAATCTTTCTCCCATACATCACGCATCACTTGCTCCACTATGGGGGTAAAGGACGTCGTTATAATAAATGGAAATAATTTGCTTTCTACCAACTTGTGTAATATGTCTGATGCCTTTTGCTTTGGTGCATCTGGTGCGAACAGTTTATTTATCCAGGTATAAATACTGTCGCGACCTCCTAAAATGTTGGCTTTGAGATATGCGTCATCATAAACTAATTCTGAGAAACTCTGTGGATTTGATTGTACATTAAATCCTTCTGACATAAAATCAAGTATTCGATTGTGAATGTTTACTTCATTTGTCAATATTTCAGGTCCAATAACGGGAATTACTTCGCCGTCTATGATTTTACAAATCAGCGCATCCCACATTGGCTCTTCATCATTCTTCTTTTGTTTATTAAAGAAATTTCCTCCACCAAACGATTGGTCAAACATGTTTTTTTCCATAAACTTTGTATTTTGTTATTTATAGACTCAATAATAAGAATGAGTACGGTTATTAATGCTATTTTATTAATTTTCTATTTTTTCTATCATGTTCTTCTCTTTCTGCTTACTTCTAACAATACTTGTTTCTTACCCCAAAAAGTAGTAGGACATAGCTCCGTGCCTTCACCCCATGCAGTCACCGTTATTCATATCCGTCAATCAAGATAAAGGCGTCAGAATATCGGGGTAGGTCGTACTTCTTTTCCACAACCAAATCAGGTCGTTGAGCACGATGGTAATGTTTGCGTATTGTTGTAGTCTTCAGATATTGCCGTGCATTATAGAAGGCGTCGTGTAAGGATTCGCCCTGTTTAAGATTCTTATATAATGCTTGCATCAACAGCGTAGTGGCTTTATCGTCAACACTCCACAAACTCGCGATGATGGCTTTCACACCAGCGGTCTTTAGTCCTCGCTGTAGCCCATACACGCCGTCGGTACTGATGTATCCTAACCCAGACTGACAGGCTGCCAATACCAACAGATTGACCTTAGAGAGGTCTTGCTCAGCCAACTCTCTTGCCGACAGGATGCCGTCGTAATAATCAGGGTTGAACACGTTGCTGTCTATGTTGTTTTGAGAACAGGCTAAAAACAAACAAGAGCTTGATAGCTGTTCGTCGCATGGTGCAGGAAGCAAGTCAGAGACAGGAGACGCTTTAGGGGCAGAAAAATATCCGTGGGTGGAAATATGCACAACAGGATAACGCCCCATAAGACTTCTTAACACCCCCTCAGAGGCTTGTGCCCCTGTCAAGATGCTGTCGCCATGATTGTTTCGAAGTGCGGAGATACTGTCGACCTCTCTTAATGATCCTTCTAAATAGGGTAGTCCTATAGCTTCATGTGTCATTCTGTAGTAAGCTGCCTTGTCGTTGCCTGCGCCCATTTCTTCTTCGTTAGCCGCACAGGTATACTCAATGCCTCCGCAAAACAGCGCTTTGCCCATCTGTGCTTTGTGCGAACGCTCAGCAAGCAGTCTCGTAGAGGTCATACGGTAGAATGGTATACCGCCTAAAGAAGGGGGCAGGAGATATTCTATCGCAAGAAGATGCAACAGGTCGTCTGCCGCAAAATATACCGAAGTAGATTTACCGATAGCATTGACCATGTCGCGATTCCATACCAGACTGCTTAAACCTCGGTTCTGGTATATGTGGTCTTTCATCTCCGCTTTGTCAGAAGTCAGAGCCAGGCGTAACGGAATGTCGTTCTCTAAGGAGTAACTCAACAGGGAATCTTTAGAGATAATATCAACGAATATTGGCTTTTTACACTCTTTCCTCATCACCAACGCGCCGAAAAACGTTTTGCCCTTCTTCTCATAAGTGATAAACTCTATAGCGGCAGCTCCTTTAGGCAAGGCTTTTTTCACGTCCCTCCAGGTAGTACGCATAGAAGATAGCGTCCGTTTTCTTTGCGACATAGTCATGTCAGGCTTAAACTTCCTGTTCATTTGTAGAAGAATAGCTTTGCAGAACAGGGCGACGTCGAAAAGAAAGGCAGCGTCCTTGTCGCCAAGACGATAGCAGTCAGTAGCGAAAGGTTGTTCCGCCAACCAGTATTGCTCTCTTTCAGAGGCCGTCATGTGAACAAAGTTTTGGTCGATAAACCTTCTGGTCAATGCCAGATACTCTTTATAGTACTGCAACGCCTGAGAGTTATAGACGCCAGTATCATCATACCTCAGCATGAGGATTTTAGCCGTCTTACGTAGTGCTTCCGCCCTTCCACGGTCGTCGTGACAACGCTTAAAGTAATCAGATATGCGCTGTAGGCTTGCGTAAGCCTCATCATAATTTCCAGTACGAGCCAGACACAGTGCTCGCTGTGACAGTATATCCTGTCGTAAACTCTCAGCTCCGGAGATTCGGGCGTTATCCTTATATCGATGTCCTGTCAGGATAGAGTCGAGTTGTAAGATGGCTTTAGCGTATAAGCCCTGTTGATAGTAGGCTTGCGCCAAATCGTCTCGTGTGGCATCAACGAAGTCATGGTCGTCAGGCTTGTTTAACATGGCTTTCAGAAGAAATTTCTCGGCTTCAGTATACAGCCCTTGCAGATAGTGTGAGTTGCCTTTAATTCTGTATACATCCGCAAGGCATGAACGATAGTCAGCAGCGTTGTGGAAGTTATATTTACCGAGCAGTTCCATCATGTTGTTAGTGTAAACATCCATCTCCTTATACAACCCTAACTTATAAGCCACCTCGCCAAGACTCTTCTTGACAGCCCAATAAGGCATTAAGAACTCGGCTTCATCCAGCATGGTAGCGGTTTCGCCTTTCAGCGAAAGGTAGTGGTTCATCTCGCTGTCGAGTGTCTTTAGTGCATTGAAAGCAAGGAGATATTCCTTCTTCTCGTTCAGTTCGTACGCCTTGAAGTAAGCGTCAATGGCTGTGTCAGAGAAGGAATAATGCTGCGCCTTTACCACAATAGGGAAAAAGAATAGGGCAGAGAGTCCCAAAAGCAATAGGCGTGTCATCATATCAGTTAATCTCAAGTTTCAAATTTAGTTCAAAATGGGCTGAAAGCCCAGTGAGCGCGTAGCCCAGTGTAAGCGAAGTGCCCCTCTGGGTGTTGTCGTATTATCAGCGGTACGCCATGAAAGGGCAATAGCATAAATCCTTAAACACGTGTTCCTTATTGTATTCCACACCATAACTGTTTTGCTGCTGTGCCATATTTATAACGCTTTTGCCCTTTGCAGGGCGTTGATGGTATGTTGTTCGGTACCTGTACCCAGGGTGTCGCTACGCTTGCCCTGGGCTATGCGCTTGTTGGACCTTCAGCCCGTACCTTGCTAAATCAGCTCCAGGCAGTTATCTCCCGGGGTTATGATTCACGATAACAAAAGCCATGTTCTTGCTAGTATTGTTGCGTATAGACAACAAGAACTTGTCGCTCTTTGCCACCTTCTTGTCTAACAGCACATAGCAGGTGCCGTCTTTCATAATGGTTTTTCCGAATGGCTTTCCGCCTTTCGTCACCGAGACGACAAATGCCGAAGTGTTATGATAAGGCAGAACAGCAAACAGCTGTAGCCCCTGACGTCCTGTAATCTCGTAGCTCACAGACATATTTCGCTTGATGGTAATCTCGATGAAGGAATACTTGTATCTGTCGTCTTGCCCATCACGAAATCTGCCTCCCGTGTTGGTGACGCCACTCTTTAGCTTGGCGATGCGATAACCTATGTCGTTTACACCGAACATCGCCACTTTATCGTTGACGGTACATTCGCCCCTTCTGTCAATGTCAATCTCGTCCATCAGCGTCCACTCTTTGTCATAAAGAAACTCACGAGAGACCTTGTTCACGTTAGCCGATGACCGCAAAGATTTACACCTGCTGATTATGGCAGTCATCTCTTTGGGTATGTCGTTTTGGGCACATGCCCTGTTCGGGCACATCATCATGCATATAAAGAGAACAAGCGTAGACATCTCTTCGGGCCAGAAGTTTACCAAAGAATTGAAATAGTTTTTCCCCTTACTGTTAGTAATCTTTTTCTTCGGTAATGGCTTCTTGTCGATGTTCTCAGCAACTAACAGCCTTATCTCAGATAGCCGTGGTCTGTTAGATGGTTCAAAGAGCATACACTGATGAATCAGGTTACTTAGTGTAGAACCACAATGAGAAGAGCCAATATATGGCACCTCCGCTTGCCCTGTTTGAGCATTAGCCCCAGGCTCGCAGAAGGGCTGTATTCCCATCAATGCATAAAAAGCAATGCATCCCATTTGCCAAACATAATAACTTTCTTCAACCTTAGCCTGTTTCGTTGCGCCTTTAAGAAAGTGGAACACATCGTTTTCAATAACTATGTGTTGAGGCTCTAATGTAAGTGGGGCGTGGCTTATATCTGTCGCCGCTAAGAAATGCAACAGATGCCAGGTGGCGTTTTCTGTCATATATCCAGCTATTTCGTCAAAACAAATCATCGTCTAAAGATTAAAGGGTTATTAATAGTTCCACCATGTTGTTTAAGATTGATGACTTCTGTGGTAGGAACAGCCCAGAAGGTGCCTTGAGTGGCTTGTTCGTCAGCCTTAGATACAATACCAACGACCATTACTCTTCCGTTAACCTTAGCCAATACGGGTCCGCCAGAATTGCCAGGGTTGATAGGTGCAGACATCTGGATACATCCAGATATCTCTGTATTGTCGCTCGTGAACTCCACATTCTGACTATTGCCAAATACTTTTGTGCAAATACCCTCCTCGTGATTGTCGTTTACGGGGAAGCCAATGACGACAATGTCTTTATCAGCTTGTTTCGTAAAAGCCTTCAAGTCAGTCATGGTAGCTAAGTGAAGATTCCCCTTAAGCCCACCAGATTCAACGTAGGCGAAGTCGCCTAACTCCATGTCTCGTTTAGAGGCTAAAGGTATAATGGTGCGCCAATAGATAGGGTGGGCGTCAGTGCCCAAACATACTACTTGGTCTCTCGTTCTATTAAAGTGGAAGTCGGTGGAGTAATACTCATACTGTTCAAGGTCCTTGCTAACGATACAGTGCGCCTTCACTATGTACTTCTCCTGTCCAAGCATTTTGTTATGGGTCTCAGCCATTGCCGCCAATCTGACGGCAGGCGACATTTCGTCGTCGTAAGATATTCCGTTCCAGCTATCATCGCTAATCCACGGTTCTACACAATGGCGCGCCGTGACAAGCAAACTGTCTTCGGTAAGAAAGCAAGTTCCCACCACATGGCGTTCTAACGCTATGGCTTCCAATACTCGTTCAGATGAATAGCCGTTTGTTAATGTGTCTTGTATGAGATAAACGGAGTCTACCTCAATGTGATAAACAGAGGCATCAAAAAGGTTTAGGTTTTCATGACGCAGTATATGATCGTCTTTCCTTATAAGCATAGATAGGGATGCCACGACAAGAGCAATGACGGCAACAACGGCTATAGCGTACTGAAACTTTCGGTTCACCTTGTTTTTCTTGTATACCACGCCCATTGATGAGCTATACTCACCATCGTTATATAGGGAGATGACAAACGAAATATCTTGTCCATCAAAGCTAAAGGCTATCACGTCGCCATCTTTCAGAGAATGGCAGATTCGTAGCTCTTTGCCGTTAACCGTAACTTCATGGCAGTCGGTTCTACGGATTATTACCCAACCTCTATCGTCTTGTTGGCGCAATATGGTGGCGAAGACCACGGGCTCGCACTCAGACGACTCTGGCAGACGAAGCCCACAAGAGTTAGTCTGCCCGATGTCCAGCGACTTGACACCACTCAACAAGAAATCGCCTACTTGCGATTTTTTCGTAGAAGAACGATATGTTAACTTATAATACATACTACATCAAGATTACTAATGGCATGATGACCCCTAAGCGAAACAACTCTTAACGATAAGAGGAATACCCTGTGTTAGAGCTATGTCGTAGAGATAAACGGGTTTACCCGTAGCGTCAGGACGCAAGTCGCGGAAAGCTCTTAGGTCATAGTGTATCTTCTTTGTCCTGTACTTCTTCTTCAGGGATATGTCGTTTTCTATCTCCTGCTGTTCCTCGTCAGTAACAGGACGATAACCAAGTATCAATTCCTCAACGTTCCATCTGTTATGTTCCACAGCTGTCATTACCTCAATCTCGTGCTTGGATAGGGCGTAATACTTTTGCCAATCTTTCTGTTCATGGCCAAGGGAATGCATCTTTGAACCAATGGTCATGGCATTGAAGATATTGGAATATTGCTTGGTAAGAGAACCTACACGCAACCACAGAGCGTCTAACTTGCTCTCGTCAATATCTGTGGGAGATGTGATGGGTACATTCGACGGCAAAGAGAAACAGTAGTCATATACATAATTCACTCTCTTGGAAAGTTGTTTTAACGACTCTAATATTTCCATTTTACAAACGTAACTGCCAAATGGGAGTATCGACAGATACCTTTCGTCGTTACGCACCATATCTATCATGTCGCTCTCTTCCGTGTAACATAACACAGGAATATTGTTTCTATACAATGATTCGGGTAAAGAGAATGTTTCTACAAAGTTATTTTGCTGGTTATCAGTACAAATCACCACGGTAAGTTGCTGTCTGTCTGCTTCGCTCCATTCTTCCAGTTTCATCCTCATGGCGTCATGATGTAGGCTTCCGTTTACGAACTCCCATTCCACATCAACGAAGTCTTCCCTCAATTTTTCATACTTGGGGTGGTGCGTTGTGCAATGCGGATTCTCGTCATCTAAATTGATGGTTCTGTAATAAGAGTGTTCAAAGAGATGTAGGTATCGTTGCACTACTTTGTCTCTCCATTCGAATATGTCCTCAGCAACAATGGTGATGCGTGTGCGTAGGCGGTGGTCGCGACAATAGTTGGGATAGTGGGCAACCAAAGCGGCATTAATGGCCATGGCTTCAGCCAAATCATTCTTGCCGTTGATAAGCAGATGCACGGTAGAATCAGAATTTACGTCTATTGGCTTCCTGTCTAAAGCGGGGAATGACGATTGGATATTCGGCAACTTCACAAAGATGGATTTCGCCATGAAGTCTGCAGGGGTAGTAACGAAGATGTCTAACTTATGATATAAATCAGCTGGCACTCCTGTGGTCAGCATCAACCATAGTGAAGTCATGTTGCTTAACATCAAGCAACATTCAGCTCTCTTGTCTTCATTAGCAGACTCTGTAATCTTCTCTGCTGCTTCTCTTAGAAGGCGAACGGCTTCGTTGTCATTACCTTCTTTACTTGCTATTAGCATTGACATAGAAATATACTCTAAAAACTACCAAGGTTGATTATAGGGTGGTTCTATAAATTAGCTTTGTTATATTTCGAGGCTATTTTCGAGGTCAAAGTGTAAGTGAGCGAAGGAGTTATGTCATGCATAACGACTGAGTGAACTTAGGCTTTGAACCGAAAAGAGACCGAAAGATAACAAAACGTCATTACATAAATTAGGTTTCACATAACGGCGGTAATTTATAGAACCACCCTATAAGCAACATTCCCCTTGCTTAGAGTAAGGAGAATGTTGTTTACAATCTTTATATTAGTTTGTTCTCAGAACATAGTTGTTGTATACATTACCACGGTTTACAACCTTGATAACGAAGACGCCCGTCCATCTTGGAGTGAAGGTTACAACGCAATCGTCAGAATAGTCTACATCCTTTTCAATAAGGTTGCCATTCTCATCATAAACATACAGGTCTAAGTCTGTGTCGCCATCACCGATAGCTGTTATAATAGCAATTTCGCCTGCTCTGAAAGAGATGCGATACACGTCAGTACCTTTGGCTTTCACACTGGTACGGTTATATCTTGGACCGTTAGTGGCACCACGTGTTGTTTCTACTTCGTCAATCAAAGCGAGCAGTGTGCCGTTGTTTCCTGCCTTAGCCTTAGCGTCTGCCAAAAGCTTCGCTGCGTCTAAAGAGATGTCTCCCTTCTTTTCACCTACAGACTCTTGACCTTGTTCCTCGGTCTTTTCTGTCTTTACCTGTACCATGTTGGCTTGTTTTACTAAACGCGCTGCCTGAATAAGAGACAGGGCATCGTTGTTGGCATAACCATACTTAGAAAGTTCTGCCGCCATGCGTACTACGGTTTCTGACTGTGGAATACTACCAGTAGATTCCTTTTTCTCTTGTGCCATCAAAGCCATTGGCAATGATAAGGCAAGCATTAAGAATAACTTTTTCATTGTTCTTAAAAAATTAAATGATTAATAAAAAAAAGAATTGTTAGTTATCTGTCTTTTCCTCTTTCTCTGTTGATTATTACTTAGTTGACTGCATCAAGTATTTCTCCTTCAATATCCTCACCATCGCCATCATTAAGAAGCAATCATACTTCATGTTGTTAGGGTCGCGACGGCGTAGGTCTTGATATGAGCATAGGTCTATATGGTGCGCCTTATTGTTTTTCAAATTCTTTCGATAGGCGTTGCGCGATGAACCGAAGAAACGATGACCTTCATATTGTTCTTGAGGTGTGAGGGGAGCAAAGCCCAGGATGAGTTTCTCTGTGTTCCAACGGACATGTTCGCACTGAGCCAGTATTTGTAGATTGGCTTTAACCTTTGAGAGTGTTTCTTTCTCGTGATTAACTATCTTATCTTTCAACTCTTCGCGTTTCGTGCAACAGAGAATTGACATAAGACGAATTTCGAAACAATCAGCACAGAAAACGTTTGAAAGTTTATTGCGCAACTGAATTTGCCATGTTACTTTATGCCAGTCTTCTTCTTTATTATAAGAGGCAAGTCCGTTCCATTTCGTTAATGTGTCATTCTGTGACTGTTGGTAGTAGAAGTAGAGCAATGCCTTACTATAGCGTTCGGCTGTATTGGGGTCATCGGCTGGTAGGTTGTCAATGTCTGTTCCTACATTGTATACCATGTTGACTCGACGGGCGTTGGTTACATCCATGTTCAGCTTTACGTCTTTTTGTTCATAGACATTATTAATTTCTCCTTGAGGGATAATTATAGGCTGAAGACTGCCGTAATCTCTACTTTCGTAGTCCTTAAAGTTATCTTCTTGCTCAAAAGCCACGAGTTCTAACTCAATGTCAATGTATGAATGTTCATTTTCAATAGTCTCTTTTTTGTTTGACCAATCTACGAAAGTGCATCTGCATACATCGGGAAGATTACATAAGTACTCCTCGCGGCGTAGTAACTTAATGATATCTTCTTTTTTATTGTACAGAATGGTTATTACGGTAGTGTCGCTTGGGGCTTTAGTCTTTCCGTCTTCTTCCGAAAAGTTGGGGAAATGCATAACCAATGCTACTTGTCGGGCTATAAATAGCGACATAGGGTCACCGTTGTAGTGTATCACTATATGCACACGGTCGTTTGAGAAGGGCGTGATGCCTTCCGCTCCCCAGTTCTTCTCTGTCGCCAATTTGTCGAGGACATATTTACGGGCATAGTACCAACCCTTTATTGTTTCGTTATTGAAAGGTTCGCACTTATAATCATCCCTGTCGTCATTTTGTGTCCTGTTTCCGTTATTGTCAACAGGATGCAAGTGGTACAGGTTATAGAAAAGGTCTTCCGTATTATTGTTGTTGATATTTGATTCTGCCATTGTCTTCATCCTTTTTATGATAATCAGATCTGTTGGTGGTCAGGAATACATTACTGTTGCTTGCGTCATAGCCTGACGGACTCTGATAGAGTTGCAAGTCAAACCATCCCATTGCCTTTATCACGTGCTCGATTATTTCAGACTGTTGCCACTCAAAGGCATCGAGCATGGTGTCGGTAAGATAAACGAACAGCTGTAATGGCATACCCTCATCAGTCTGTTGCTGCCAACGCACGATAAGACGTGGATGCTGAGAGACGTGTGGATGTTCCATAAGCCAGTGATATAGATATTGACGGAACGCCTCGATGTTGAGTTCTCCCACCTTGACAATTTTAGTAATAGTGTAATTGTCTAAATCTAATTCCGTTTGTAAGCGTATTACGTTTTGCTGTGTTAACGGTCTAATCCATCCTGTGTCAATGGTAAAAGTCTTCTGCATCAACCTTCCCAACGTCTTGCCGTCCATCATACGCTGACTGTTCTTGAAATGCTCGGAGTGCAGGATGTAGGTAGGAAAGGCGGAGGTGGTAGTGTCCCAGTTCTCAATAGTAACAGTGGTGAGTGATATGGTGCGCACGAATCCCTCTATATTTTTTGCTGGAACAGAAATAAGATCTCCTATCTGTAATAAACCATTAGCGCGTAGGTAAAAGAATGCTGCCACGCTTTTGATGGTGTCTTGAAATGTCCAGCCGAGAACGGCACTCACCAATGAAATAAAAAGAAAGCCTTCACCGTCTTTTCTTATTCCCAAAGCAAACACTATCATACCTATGCTGATTCCGAAAACGGAAAGCAGGATTATTTGACTCCAGGTAATATGCGTTTCCTGTTTTCTAAGACTATATATTTTATTCAGTTCTATTATTACCTTTGTAGTGATACTAAATAGTATAATGCTGAATATAATTATCAGCACCTTTATTGTTATGCTTTGCGGTGATGAGAAATCGTGTATTCCCCATCTGTACCTTATGAAACCACTTTCTAATACAATAAAGAAGATAACAAAAAAACAGAATATTACGTTTGTTTTAGATTTGAACAGCACTCCTATTATTTGGAGTATGGCATTTTGGGCTGACATCCAACGCTTTGCCCAACTGCGTACGCATAGAAAAAATATTAGTAAGAAAGCTAACGCCATGCATATATATAGTTGGCAACTGCCAAGATGAAAATCTTGCCATTTTTGTTCTACTATATTTATTACTGTATTCATTTTCTTTTCTTTATCTCAAATCCCAATTTCTTCACCAACTTCAGTGTCTGCATCGCCATTTCTCTGTCATACAACTTCTCGCTTTCAGGCAGATTGCAGTAAGGCACCATGTCTGGAGTTTCTTTTTTTTGGTCGTTGCGTTCGGGTCCGTATGTCCAGCCTTGGTCGGTGCGTGCTTTTGCCCATATCTCGTGCGCGTTCTCGGCTATCGCCTCTTGCAGTTCGATGAGGTCGTCATCAAGAGAAACATCATCAAGACTTATTGGGTATGGCTCATAAATAAAGCGGTCGGTGGTGTTCACCACAACGAGATAATGGTTAGATTGTGACCAAGCCTTATAGAATGACGAAAGGGGATAGGTGGTGAGTTCCTCTTCTGTATAAGGGTTGAAGAGAGTTATTTCTTTGGATTCTATAGAAATGGAACTAATGGCTACGGCATGGTTGGGTTGTGTGGTGTCCTCTGCCACGTCATGAAGTAATTGGGTATTGTCAATTACGGCTATCAATTGGTTTCCATTGGCTAAAAGACGGGTAATGTCTTCAGTTGTAGAGTCGTAACGACGGCTGACGGACAGGTTGTTTTTCTCCAAGAGTCTACCTATATTATATAGGGGCATGCCCTTGTCTTTTAGCCAGCAGTTGCGGTAAGCTTCGTCAAGGAGCGTCTTGTGGGTGGTCTCAATGCCAAACTGATGGAGGATAAACTCTTCACACTCTATGTCGCAAAGATAATTTTCCTTCTGCTTGGCAGCCATGGCTGTCATGGGGACAGGTTTTAAGGTTGCCATATCTTCATCCACGTCACTTGCAATGCGAATGATTTCTTGTAAATTTTCATCTTGTTCTGCAGCTTTCAACACACGCATGGTGTCTTCGGCAGATGTGTTGCCGTCCAAGAAGGCAGACAACAGTTCATCTGATATAATAATATGCTTATCGTTCATAATGCTTTTTGTCTTTAAGTGCAACTTCGGTGAGAGCCAGCATAGCTCTGCGTTTGATGTTATAGAGATTGTCCACAGTCACGCATAATTGCCGTGCCACATCTTCCGGTGTCTTGTCTTCTATCATCAGCAGACGTATCACCAATGCGTAACGTTGGTTCTTCATCTGTCTTAGTAGAGTCTCCATATCCATTCGTGCTTGAGAGCTTTCTGCCAACGATAGTTCACGATGACTATTGTTAAGAGGTTCCTGGCTCTCGTCATCTATCACCTTCGCCTTACTTTTCAGCAACAGACAATGTCTTATGGCAGTGGTCTTTAGCCACTGGTAGAGTGTACTTTCATACTTAAACGAGCGCAACTTCTTTGCATTGTTCTCCATAAGGAGTATGTATAACTCGCTGATTATCTCGTCGTAATCAACAATCTGTGTCCCGAACACTCGCCTGATGATGCTGAGGAACAACGGTCGGCAATCCTTAAAGAAGAATTGTGCCGTCACCTTAGGGTCATGGGCGATGAGGGACGATATTATTTCTTGGTCGGTCATTATTTTTCTTATCTATTTAGTGAATCCGTATATATAAAGCCAGTTTTAATGCTACAGTTCATAAAATGTAATAGGGAAGAAATGTAAAAATCTTATTATATTCTATTAGCCGAGTCCGAACTTTGGCGCATCAGAAGGTACAGTCTGATACAAGTCATCATCGAAATATGAAATCACTCGTGTAGATACTCTTTTAGTCGTTTCCACATTGATATATGTAGTTGTTTCTATGATATATGTAGTTGTTTCTATCCTTTCGGTCCAATTACCATGAGAATCTATTTTAAGTATATTGTATGTGGTGATAGCGTATAGCTCACCTTCTACATATTCTCTTTTTAGTATCAAGTCACCTTTATCATTGTATTCATATTTGTATTCATAGTGGCGCAATTTTCCACTGAGTAAGTTTTCTACACCGAATTCTTTTATCAATTTTTCATCAGAGTATTCATAATATTTAGTTTCTGTTAATTCATTATCAGTTAAAAAATTTTGTACTGTATATGACCTATGAATCAAGAATCCTTCACTGTTTCTGATAGGTATGTAGTTTTTCTTGTCTGTTATGTATTCTCCTGATTTAGAGAATTTATAGACATATTGATAATTATCTTCGATTCCTTTTATAGGGTTAGAGTCAGAAGAATTAGAGTCTGAGTGACAAGAAACAACACAATTAGACACTTCACCTTTTAACTCAAATATTAGAGCATCATGATATTTCTTCTTGTGTTTTTTAAGAATATTGCCTATAATACATATATCATAGTTTTCCTTGTTCAAAGGTATGTAATCCTGAGAATACGAAGATTGTAAGAAAGTTGATAGTATGATTAATAAAGAAAATTTCCTCATATCACCTTATTTTTATTAGACATCTATTAGTAAGTCATGTTACTATAATCCCGCTCCACACTCCGAACAGAACCTCTGCCCATCCTTCACTTCCGCTCCGCACTTCGGACACTTCTTAGCGTTCTTCGCACTGTTGAGGCTACCGTCAGCTTTTGCCTGCTTAAAGGCGGCTTTGCCCTCTTTCACCATATCCTTGATGTTTGACTCCTTGATGATGTCGCGGATAATGTGCTTGGTGTCGTCCGACTCCGAAACCTTCAGTGTGCCGTCAGGCTGCATTAGTCGGGTGATGAGTTTAAGGTAAATAATGGCAGAGACATGTATTATTGTGTAGCCTAACGCCATATTGAGAGCTACTGATGCAGCTGTACCTACACCAGGGATTAAAGAAAGAATAGACGAACCAATAAGTACGGCAACAAAAGCTCCCGCACTCGTAAGCAAATTGGTAACAATGGCAGAGCCAATGAACTTCGCCGTATTCTCAGACATGGAGATGCCAAGCGTTTGGTTTATCTTTACGTAGGTAGCCCATACAAATCCTGCTTGTGCCAATGTCGCTGCTACACCTGCAAAACCAGGGGCTACACCTGCTACACTGCTTGCGATGGCTGCTGCTATGGCGTAGTTGCCAATGGTATCTTTTATTGCTTCTAACTTCGTACCGTCAAGCGAGTTGCGCATCGAACGGTCAAGGTCTTGTAATGCCTTAGCTAAGGCTCCTGTAGGAATACTCATAATAATATGTTATTTTTTCATGTAGACAAGAGGGTTTATAGTTTATGTCCGCAATGCTGGCAGAACTTCCATGAAGCGTCTATCGCCTTGTGGCAGTTAGGACAAACAGGATAGTTACCAACGAGGTCGCGGTAGTCCTCACTCTCCGTCCATTTCAACATCTCACGCACTCTGACAGATGTAAAAGGATGGTCCTGATCCATCACTGCGTAGGTCTGCAATGTCTTGTTCCAAAGTCCATTCTTGCAGAAAGCATCATAAAGGTCAGCTTGCTCTGCCAGCTCTTCAAGATTAAGCTCTGAAGTGATAGACTTCGGACCGCCAGCCAAGCGTGCCAGCATTGATGCCGTTGCCTTTGGACCAACGATGTAGGCAGCCGCACGGTCGCAACTCAACTCACTCTTGCGCTGCCAATACATCAAAGCGTAATGTATAGG
>CAKQDQ010000023.1 GCA_934229335.1 uncultured Prevotella sp. | reverse complement strand
CGGCTCAGCTCGCGGACGTTACAACAACGTGCAGTGGCTTGATGATGAAGATGACGAGGCGTGGAACTAACCTGTTCTCATGCTTTACGTAGATTAATATAGGCACAGTGCTCTCTTGGTGACATACCGAGGGGGCACTGCTTTTTTTATGCATTATGCGTAATTCCCTGAACCAAGAGAGTATGACGTACATCATCTGCTATGTATAATGTCACCTTACTTTATGAGGTCTTCAAGCGTCACTTCGTTTTGCACAATGCCGCTGTAAGCGTTGCGCTTCACACCATATGTAGTGACAAAGGTATGCAAAAGCGCCTTCCTTGTCTTGGTAACGACTTGTATTAGTGATGCTCTTTCCCTGAGTCTGCGCTCATATTCGGCATCAATAACATATTCAGCGTTGGCGTATTTCATCTCACAAATGTTGATAACTCCATCGTTGCGGTCAATAAGAAGGTCTATCTGACCACCTTTCCATGCAGTTCCCGCAGCGTCAACAAACGGTCGGCAACTCCAAGAATATACGTTGCTCATGATGCCAGAGATGCCTAATGCCACCTTAATCTGTTGTATGTGGTGCAGACAAACCTGTTCAAAGGCATATCCGCACCATGCGTTCCTACGCCCATCGCCGTGGAGGTTACTCCAGAAACTCTCGTCCTGTCCGTTGCTGTCGGCAACGTATTTTATGTGGAACAGTGAGAAAAGGTCGGTCAACTGATACTGTGCGTCACGCTCGCTCTTGCCTATGGCGGAGTATTTGCGTATGAAGTCGCATTTTATCAGATTGCTGAGCACCTCCGTCAACTTTCCTCCCTCTTTTATTTTCATTGTCTCCATCAATTCCTTGCGGCTCATCCCCTTCATCTTTGTAGCCAAAACCTCTACAGTTTTCCTGTACATAGTGGAGTCTTTGAAAAGAGAACGGAACAGAAAGTCAAATTCATGACGCAGTGGTGCGCCTTGTTGAAAGAATAAGTGGTCAACACATACATCAATAGGCAGTCCTTTTTCTAACATATTGAGGTAATAAGGAATACCACCAAGTATCATGTATATGTCAAGAACCTGAACATTGCTTATCTCCATACCTTTTATCTCTCTCAGAAACAGTGCCGTTTCTCTTAAGGTAAAGGGTTTAAGACATATAGGTCGGCTGACTCTACCATACAATCCTCCTTTGTCGCCAATAATGTGAGATAGCATCCATGTAGTAGCGGAACCGCATACTATAAACTTCAAGTTAGGAACGGTTGCTGCCCAGTCGTTCCAAAAGAAACTGAAAGCAGCGATAAAGTTGCTTTTTGGGGTGTCCATCCACGGTAGTTCATCAAGGAAGACTATAATTCGTTCGCTATGTAACGACTCTAAGTAAAGGCGTAATGCGTCAAACGCAGCAAACCAGTCCTTGAGTTTATTGACATGTTTTTGTGAATACCTCTCAAGGCTTTTGCGGAATTGTTCTAATTGTACCGTGCGTGATGTATCGTACATTCCCGTGAAAGAAAAGACAAAATTGTTATTGAACATCTGCCTTACCAAGTATGTTTTACCCACACGTCTGCGTCCATACACAGCCACTAATTCTGCCTTTTCGCTGTTGCAAGCCGTGTTAATGAGTTGCATTTCGTATTCTCTTCCTATGATTCCGTTGGTTGCCATTGCCCTATCTTAATATGAATTAATACTTTACATGTGCTGCAAAGGTACAAAATTTTATCTGAATATGCAATGATAGTAGTTCCTTAACTATATATTTTAACATAGTTAAGGAACTACTATCGCTTATACTTGTTCCTTAACTATAGTATTTTGGGCATTTAAGGAACTACTATCGTGCTTTAAGAATGGTATGAAAGAGTAATGTAAAGAATAAAATAAAATCCTCGTTGTTATCGTAACAGATGGCAACGAGGATTAGTTTATTACGTCTTTACTCCCCAACCGATTCAATCAGCCAGTCGGTTATGTTGCGAGTGGCGACGTCGAAGTTGACGCCAACCTTCACTATCGGCAGTCCACATAGGGCGAAACGCTTGGGGTATTCCTTTAGGTTTATTTGGTTCATGGCGGTGGCAGCGTCCTTGTTCAGTTTCAACTCAAATAGGTAAAGGTGCGTTGCGGTGCGCAATACCATGTCAACACGTCCGAAGGCGGTGCGAACTTCAAGGTCAACGTAGTTGTTGAGAATAGAGAATATAACGTACATCATCTGCTGGTAATGTCCCTCCGAGTCAGTATTGGCGCAGTAAGGAACCGTAGCGAGGTAGGTTTGCAGCATCTGTAACGCCCCGTCCATGTTGCCCCGACGAATGAGTGCCGACATCTTGGCGATGGTGGAGGTGCCCTTTACGGTGTTCGTGCCTATGTAGTTAGGCAACAGACAGCGGTAGAGTCCTACGCGAATCTCCTTGTTGGGCAGGTCGAGAGTGTAGAGGTCGGTCTCTGGGTCGTATGCCTTTATGGTGATGTAGCCACTCTGATAGAGCAGAGGTATTATGGAAGTCATGTGCTCTGTGGGAGCGTCAAACTCCGTCTTGTCAGCGTCTTCGCCACCTATTTCAGATGGCATGACGTGGTATTTCTTCAACATCTCAATGAGATAGGTCGGTGTTCCCGACGCAAACCAGTAGTAGTCTAACCTCTTTCTGTCTAAAGCGTTCAACAAACTGAATGGGTTGAAGACGTCAGGGGACTGGGCGGAGAAGTGATAACCATCGTAATATTCCTGCAATGCAGAGAGCGTTTCGTCGTGCGTCTTGCCTAATTTCTCCGCTAAAGCATCAATATCAGCAGTCATTTGCGTGGTGAGTTCTTCCTTTGTAATGCCACAAATGCCAGCATATTCATCGTCCATACTGACGTTAGTCATGTTGTTCAGTTCGCTAAAGATACTCATCTGCGAGAACTTTGTGATGCCGGTAAGGAACACAAAGCGCAGTTTCCCCTCGTGCATCTTTAGTGGACTGTAGAAGTTACGCATGACGTTACGCAACACTTCGAGTTCTTCTTCCTTGTGAGCAACGTCAAGTAGTGGTGCGTCGTATTCGTCAATGAGTATTACTACCTGCTTGTTCGATTTCTCGTAGGCGGTGTCTATAAGGTCGATAAGGCGAAGATTAGAATCACGTTTCTCGCTGATATATCCCCACTTTCTTTCTTGTTCTGAGAGTATATCTGCGAGATACCTTTCCAACTGCTCTTTTTCCATGTGCTTACCGCCACTCATGTCGAAGTGCAGCACGGGATATTCCGTCCATTCCTGCTCCAGTTTCTCTATGGCAAGCCCCTTGAACAACTCCTTCTTTCCTGCGAAATAACTATGGAAAGTAGAGACAAGCAATGACTTACCGAAACGTCGTGGGCGTGACAAAAAGAAGTGTTTACCTCCGCAATGCGTCATGCGGTAAATGTATTCTGTCTTGTCTACATAAAGAAGATTACGCCTTATAATCTCCTCGAAAGTCTGTATTCCTATGGGATATAGTTTGAGTTCAGCCATTGTCTTGTCTGTTTCTGTTTCTTGTGACATTTGCAAAGTTAGTAATAATTTTGTTACTAACAAAGTTATTACTAATTTTTAAGGGCATATAACACATTGAAATGTGGGAAGAAACAAAAAAGTCCTGACCACAATGGCAAGTGGTCAGGACATGGAACTAATATAAACTTTAATATAAGGGTGGTTCTATAAATTACCACCGTAAGATAAAACTTCAGTATTAAGATAACGTTTTGTTATCTTTCGGTCTCTTTTCGGTTCAAAGCGTAAGTTTTCTCAGTCGTTATGCATAGCATAACTTCTTCGCTCACTTACACTTTGACCTCGAAAATAGCCTCGAAATATAACAAAGCTAATTTATAGAACCACCCATAAATGTTATGTATTATTAAGGTTATTTGTAGGCTTGTTCGTGCACTCCAGCAACGGCACGACCAGAAGGGTCGTTCATGTTCTTCCACGCCTCGTCCCATTCCAGAGCCTTGGCGGTAGAACATGCCACACTTGCCTCGTGAGGTACGGCACGCGCTGCGCTGTCGCTTGGGAAGTGTTCCTCAAAGATGCTGCGGTAATAGTATTCCTCCTTACACAGCGGTGTGTTGATAGGGAAACGCTCTGCGGCATGAGCCATCTGCTCGTCGGTAACAGCCTTGGATGTAATCTCTTTCAGAGTGTCAATCCATGAATATCCGACACCGTCAGAGAACTGCTCCTTCTGTCGCCATGCTACGCTCTCTGGCAGCATATCTGCAAAGGCTTCACGCACCAACTTCTTCTCCATCACAGAGCCAGGACACATCTTATATTCTGGGTTGAGCGACATTGCCACGTCGAGGAACTCCTTGTCGAGGAACGGTACACGTCCTTCTACGCCCCATGCGCTGAGCGACTTGTTAGCGCGCAGACAGTCGTACTGGTGCAGTTTGCTCAGTTTGCGCACCGTCTCCTCATGAAACTCCTTAGCGTCAGGAGCCTTATGGAAGTAGAGGTATCCACCGAACACCTCGTCGGCACCTTCGCCAGAGAGCACCATCTTGATGCCCATAGACTTTATTACACGTGCGAGAAGGTACATAGGCGTTGAGGCACGGACAGTAGTTACGTCGTAAGTCTCAATGAAGTAGATGACATCGCGTATGGCGTCCAGTCCCTCCTGAATGGTATAGTTAATCTCGTGGTGTACGGTACCGATGTAGTCAGCCACCTCCTTAGCCTTAGCAAGGTCGGGCGCACCCTTCAGACCAACAGCGAAAGAGTGCAGACGTGGCCACCAAGCCTTCTCCGTGCCATCAGTCTCAATACGCTTTGCTGCATATTTCTTGGCAATGGCAGAGGTAACACTTGAGTCAAGACCGCCAGAGAGTAGTACACCGTAAGGCACGTCGCTCATCAACTGACGCTTAACGGCATCCTCCAGAGAGTCGTGAACAGCCTTCACGCTGTCCTCGTATGATAGATGTGCTATCTCAGAGATAGGTGAAGAGCACTCTCCAGGCATCTTGTCCATCCATTCGCGAGTGTACCATCTCTCCATCTTCGCATGTCGAGACCAATAGTAATGACCCGGCAAGAAAGGCTCATATTCGTCGCAGAAGCCCTCAAGAGCCTTCAGCTCAGAGGCAACGTACACTTTGCCGTCTTTGTCATGACCTATATATAGTGGAATAACACCTATAGGGTCGCGACCGATAAGGAACTCGTCAGCCTCTTCGTCGTATATGGCGAAGGCGAAGATACCGCTTGCTTTCTCAAATATCCATGATGGATCGTCGCTGCCAGTCTTCTTCCATTCGCGGTAGAGGGCGAGGAATACCTCACAGTCAGAGCCTGTCTGGAACTGGTAACGGTCGGCATATTCCGCACGAATGTCACGGTGGTTGTATATCTCACCGTTGACAGCCAACACCTGTTTGCGGTCAGGAGCATAGAGAGGCTGCTGTCCTGATTGTGGGTCAACGATGCTGAGACGTTCGTGAGCGAGGATAGCAGATCCGCCAACGTATATTCCGCTCCAGTCAGGACCGCGGTGACGTATCTTCTGACTCATCTTCAGCGCTTTCTTTCTAAGTTCAGCAGTCTGTTGCTGAATGTTGAAAATACATGCAATTCCACACATAGTAGTTTTTCTTTTTTAATAGGTTATCGTTTAAGTTTGCTATATTTTTTCTATTATTTTACATATGCAGTCGGAGCACTTTACTTTGCCCCGACTGCATGTGCATTATACCCTGTTAGTAATAGCTATGCTTTTACAATGTAATCAGCACCTTTTCACGGTGTAATCACTATGTTTTTACAAGCTAATCACTATGCTTCTGTTATTGTGGGTATTAGTTGTAACAAGCCTCACCATGCTCGTAAACATCGAGACCTTCCTCCTCAATAACGCGGTCGCAACGCAGTCCGTGAGTGTACTTAATGACATTGAAGAGAATCATACCAGCAGCGAAGGCGAATACGGTAACAGCTACAGCACCAATCAACTGTGTGGTGAAGCTAACCTCAGAACCGTCGATAGCAGCATCGCTGAATACACCAGTGAGGATAGTACCTACGAAACCACCTACACCGTGAACAGAAACGGCACCAACAGGATCGTCAATCTTGCAGACCTTATCAATGAATGATACAGAGAAGCACATGCAGATACTTGTAATGGCACCGATGATAGCTGCAGAACCAATGCTTACAGTGTCGCAACCAGCGGTAATACCAACGAGACCAGCGAGCACACCGTTGCAGAGCATAGAGAGTGATGGCTTACCATCAATAATCCAAGTATAGAACATCGCTGCTATGGCACCTGTAGCGGCTGCCATGTTGGTGGTAACGAAGACGTGAGACATGCTTACAGCGTTAGCGTAACCAGTAGCGGCAACAGTAGAACATGGGTTGAAACCGAACCAACCTACCCACAGGCAGAATACGCCGAGGGCGCAGAGAGTAAGGTTATGACCAGGAATAGCGCGGCTCTTGCCGTCCTTAGTATACTTACCGATACGTGGACCAAGTACTATAGCACCAGCGAGGGCGAGCACACCACCGCAGAGGTGAACAACGGTAGAACCAGCGAAATCATGGAATCCCATTTCAGAGAGCCAGCCACCACCCCATGACCAGTGACCTTCGATAGGGTAGATGAAGGCAGAGATGAGCATAGAGTATACTACATACATAGAGAACTTAGTACGCTCTGCCATGGCACCAGAAACGATTGTGGCTGTAGTAGCACAGAAGACGGTCTGGAAGATAAACGTACACTCAGCAGGAACGTTACTGTCAGAACCGATAAAGAAGAAACCGTCCCAACCAATGAAGTCGTTGCCCTCACCATACATGATAGAGAAACCGAGAATCCAGAAGAGCACCGTGCCCATCATGAAGTCTACAAAGTTCTTCATGAGTATGTTGGCAGTATTCTTAGAACGTGTCAAACCAGCTTCAACGAGTGCGAAACCAGGCTGCATCCAGAACACGAGCATCGCACCGAGCAATACCCAAAGCGTATCAAGACCGTTAACATAGTCTTTGGCTTCCTCTACAACAGCAGCGAGAGGAGTGGCGAATAATGTATCTATCATAGTTGTGTTTGTGTTAAGTTGTTGTGTTTGTAAATTTGCCGTTAGGTCGTTTAGTAGTTCGTCATGTTTATTATGTGATAGTAAATATCATGATATCTCACATAACAAAACAACAAAAGACTAAAGAACTAAACAACGACTCTACTTCTTATCAGCCAAAACCGTGTCGCCGTGTTCTCCGGTTCTAATAGAGTAACAGTCAATGACGTCGCTAAGGAATATACGACCGTCGCCCACCTTACCCGTGTGCGCCACGTCCATTATAACCTTAATAGTAGGCTCCACGAACATCTCGCGGCAGATGATGGTGATAGCCACACGCTCAATAACATCAGTAGAATACTGAACACCACGATAAATGCGCTCCTGACGGCTCTGACCGATGCCATGAACATCGTGATACTCAAACCAATCGATGTCGGAACTAAGCAGAGCCTCTTTTACATCCTCGAACTTAGTCTTGCGGATGATAGCCTCAATCTTTTTCATACTTAATACCCTTTCTTTTATTTATTATATGTGTTTGTGTTGTGTTTTGACTTATAACTTTACGCTTTATGACGCTAAAGCTAACGTTTTGTTTTGATTCTGGTGCAAAATTACAACAAAATGTCAATAAAACAATAATAAAAGTAGCATTATGGCATATAAAAAATGCGACGTGTTATAAATTGCAACTCCTAACGGTTGTGTAACTTATATAATGTAAAGGAAAAAGCGTTAAAAAGTAACAAATTGATATTTTATTGATATTTTTGTGTGATAATGATACAAAAAGTATTGTTCTTTCGACAAAAAGTAGTAATTTTGCATCAGAAATAGAAAATGACACAAACACGAATGGTAAGAAGGTTGTAGGTTGTAGGTTTGAGGTCATGCTGATATTATATATATAGTATAGGCCGACGACCAACAACCAATGACCACAACAACAAAAGAACTATGAAACAAACCGTTAAATTTACAAAGATGCACGGCGCGGGAAACGATTATATATATGTTAATACATTATTATATAATATACCCGACCCAGCCAAAGCTTCAATAGAGTGGAGTAAATATCACTTTGGAGTAGGTTCTGATGGTTTGATAATGATAGGCAAGGCAACAGAGCCAGGGGCTGACTTCTCAATGAGAATATTCAACAACGACGGCTCAGAAGCAATGATGTGCGGCAACGGTACACGATGCGTAGCAAAATACTTGCACGATAAGCATCTCACCGACAAGAATCCTATACGACTTCAGACACTGTCGGGCATAAAGGTACTAAACCTTCATCTCAATGAGAACAACGAGGTAGAGACAGTGACAGTGGATATGGGAGCACCGCAACTAAGACAGCCTGCACAGTTCGGAGTAAAGGGAGGACAAGCTACAAACTATGAGTTGATGGCACTCGACAGAACCTTTCAAGGAACATTCGTATCAATGGGCAATCCACACTTCGTAATATTCATTGACGAAGACGTAGAAAAATTCGACGTAGAGCGATACGGAAAGGTACTTGAACGTCATGAGGTGTTTCCACAACGTTGCAACATCGAGTTCGCCCAAATGCTCAGTGACGGAACAATAAGAATGAGAGTGTGGGAGAGAGGCAGCGGAATAACGCTGGCATGCGGCACAGGAGCTTGCGCCACAGCAGTGGCAGCGCAACTCACAGGGAGAAGCGGAGCGAAGACAAACATACGCATGGACGGCGGAACACTGACGATAGAGTGGGGCGGAGCCGATGCTCACCTGATGATGACAGGACCTGCCGCCATATCGTTTGAGGGCGAAATAGAGTTGCCCGAATAAGCGTAAGCACCGCGAAAGCATTACAAAAAGCAAACTTACAACAATAAAAAGATTAGAGACAATGGCATTAGTAAACGAACATTACCTGAAACTTTCTAACAATTACCTCTTCGCTGACATTGCAAAGAAGGTAAACGCGTACAAAGTTTCACACCCTAAGGAGAGGGTAATAAGCCTTGGCATAGGCGACGTGACACGTCCGTTGGTGCCTGCCGTCATTGAGGCAATGCACAAAGCGGTTGATGAAATGGCGAACAAAGCCACCTTTAGAGGTTACGGTCCAGAGAGAGGCTACGACTTCTTGCGTGACGCTATCATCAAAAACGACTTCCTTACGCGTGGCATACACCTCGACCCTAACGAGATATTCGTTAACGACGGAGCGAAATCAGATACTGGCAACATCGGAGACATCGTGCGTTGGGATAACTCTATAGGCATGACCGACCCTATATATCCCGTGTATATCGACTCAAACGTAATGTGTGGACGTGCAGGAGTGTTCGAAAACGGCTCATGGAGCAACGTTAGCTATATGCCATGCACAGCAGAAAATAACTTCGTACCGCAGATACCAGACCACAGGGTAGACATGATTTACCTCTGTTACCCAAACAACCCTACCGGAACAGTACTCACAAAGGAAGAGTTACGCAAGTGGGTGAACTACGCGTTGAAGAACGATACGCTCATACTTTACGATGCAGCATACGAGGCTTTCATCCGTGAAGACAACATACCTCATTCTATTTATGAGATAAAGGGAGCAAGAAAATGCGCCATAGAGTTCCACTCATACTCAAAGACGGCAGGCTTCACAGGCGTAAGATGCGGATATACCGTAATACCAAAGGACCTCACGGCAGCCACACTCGACGGTACGCAGCGCATAGAGCTTAACCATCTGTGGGACAGAAGACAGAGCACGAAGTTCAACGGAACGAGTTACATCTCTCAACGTGCCGCAGAAGCAATATATACCCCAGAGGGTAAGGCACAGACAAAGGCAGTGATAGACTACTATATGGACAATGCCGCACTGATGCACGAAGCCCTTACCAAAATGGGCTTTGAGGTATTCGGTGGCAAGAACGCCCCTTACCTGTGGGTAAAGACCCCTAAAGGCATGACGTCATGGAAGTTCTTTGACCAGCTTCTCTACGGAGCCAGCATAGTATGCACACCAGGTGTAGGCTTTGGACCATCAGGAGAGGGATACGTCAGATTCACATCCTTCGGAGAGAGAGAAGATTGTGAAGAGGCAATGAGAAGAATAAGAGAGTGGATGAAGAAGTAAGAAACCACAACAACAAACACAAAGGCTTATGAAAAATGCAAAGATTACAGCTCTCGCATTGCTGGGTGCAATGAGTGTAGCAACAGCTAACGCACAGGACAAGGTAGAAGGTGCAGTATCAGCCGACGTAGTATCACGCTACGTATGGCGTGGACAGGCTCTCGGTGATGCCGCTATCCAGCCGTCAGCGTCACTGTCTTACAAGGGATTGTCACTCTCAGCATGGGGTAGTTACGGTTTCCTGAATACTAAGGACGCAAAGGAATTTGACCTCACGTTGGCGTATTCAACAGGCGGATTCAATGTAGGTGTCACCGACTATTGGTTCTCTAATTATGGAGCAGACAACAAGTACTTTGAGTATCGCGCCCATGATACAAGCCATGTATGGGAAGCTAACGTAGGCTATGACTTCGGACCAGTAGCCTTCCAGTGGTATACAAACTTCGCAGGTGCAGACTCTCGTGGTGAGACAGGCAAGCTGCAGTATTCATCTTATATGCAGTTGAGCGCACCGTTCAAGCTCGCTGACTGTGATTGGACTGCGACAGTAGGTGCCGTTCCATTCAGAACAAATTTCTATTCTGATGTCAATAAATTCGCAGTGACAAACATTGCGCTGCGTGCCACAAAGGAGATAAAAGTAACAAAGAGTTGGGGCATACCAGTATTCGCAGAGGCATCATGCAACCCAAGCACCAAGAAGGGATACTTCGTTGCAGGTTTTACCGTTGCGCCATAATATATATTAGGTGTAAAAACTTGTGTAAATACGAAAAAAACACTACCTTTGCAGCGCAAACTTAACATTGTACTGCGATGAAACAATAACAGGAGGACCTCCGTGGCGTTATGCCATAGTAAGGCGAACACTACGGAAGTCCCTCGCAAACAAAAGTACAAACCAATAAAAACTTAGATACAATGGCAAATTTAAGATTCCAAGTTGTAGCAGAGGCGTTCAAGAAACGTCCTGTAGAAGTTCCTGCACCAGCGGAGCGACCATCTGAATTCTTCGGTAAATACGTCTTCAACAAGCAGAAGATGTTTAAGTATCTGCCAAAGAAAGTGTATGACAAGATGCTTGATGTCATTGATAATGGTGCACCGCTCGACCGTGCTACGGCAGACAAGGTTGCCGCAGGTATGAAGAAATGGGCTATGGAATTGGGTGCGACACACTGCACACACTGGTTCCAGCCACTTACAGGTACAACAGCAGAGAAGCACGATGCCTTTGTAGAACACGACTGGAAAGGCGGCATGATAGAAGAGTTTGAAGGCAAGAGCCTTGTACAGCAGGAGCCTGACGCATCTTCTTTCCCATCAGGCGGCATACGTTCTACATTCGAAGCACGCGGTTATTCTGCATGGGATCCTACATCACCAGTATTTGTTATTGGCGATACACTGATGATACCTACCGTCTTCATCTCATACACAGGTGAAGCACTCGACTATAAGACACCACTGTTGAAGGCACTCCACGCTGTAGACAAAGCTGCTACAGACGTTGTAAAGTACTTCAACCCTGACGTTAAGAAGGTGCAGTCTAACCTCGGTTGGGAGCAGGAGTACTTCCTTGTTGACGAAGGCTTGTTCTCTGCTCGTCCTGACCTTCTCCTTACTGGTCGCACACTGATGGGTCACTCTTCTGCAAAAGACCAGCAGATGGACGACCACTACTTCGGAGCAATACCAGAACGTGTGGCTGCTTTCATGAAAGACCTTGAGATACAGGCACTCGAACTCGGCATACCATGTAAGACACGCCATAACGAGGTTGCGCCAAACCAGTTTGAGTTGGCTCCAATCTTTGAAGAGACCAACCTCGCTGTTGACCACAATATGCTCATCATGGCACTCATGAAGAAGGTAGCACGCAAGCATGGCTTCCGCTGTCTGCTGCACGAAAAGCCATTCGATGGCGTCAATGGTTCTGGTAAACACAACAACTGGTCACTCTCAACAGATACAGGCATACTGCTTCACGCACCTGGCAAGGACGACATCAGCAACCTTCGCTTCGTAACATTCATCGTAGAGACACTGATGGGTGTATACAAACACAACGGTTTGCTCAAGGCTTCTATCATGTCAGCTACCAACGCTCACCGTCTGGGTGCAAACGAGGCACCACCGGCAATCATCTCTTCTTTCCTCGGAAAGCAGCTCACTGACGTGCTCAACCACCTTGAGAACAGTAACGACGACACCATCGCCATAGAGGGTAAGGCAGGCTTGAAGCTCGACATCCCTTCTATTCCAGAGCTGTTGATAGACAACACCGACCGTAACCGTACATCACCGTTCGCCTTCACAGGCAACCGTTTCGAGTTCCGTGCACCAGGTTCTGAGGCTAACTGCGCATCAGCCATGATAGCACTTAACGCTGCTGTCGCTGAGGCTCTCGTAAACTTCAAGAAGCGTGTAGACGCACTCGTAGCAGGTGGTAAGGAACTTCACGCAGCAATCATCAGCGTTCTGCGCGACGATATCAAGACCTGTAAGCCAATTCGCTTTGATGGCAACGGCTATTCAGACGAATGGGTGGCAGAGGCTGAGACCCGTGGACTTGACGTTGAGAGATCATGCCCAGTAATCTTCGACCGTTATCTCGACAAGGAGTCAGTGGATATGTTCGAGTCACTCAACATCATGAACGCAAAGGAACTTGAGGCTCGTAACGAGATTAAGTGGGAGACATACACCAAGAAGATTCAGATTGAGGCACGTATCTTCGGTGACCTCTCTGTTAACCACATCATCCCACAGGTAGTAGAATATCAGACCAAGCTCGCTCAGAACGTTGCGTCACTGAAGGCAATACTGCCAGACGAGCAGTTCAAGGCACTCGCTGCCAGCAACCTCGCCCTTATCTCAGAGATATCAGAGCGTGTAAAGATAATAGAAGAGGGCTGTCAGGCACTCATCGACGCTCGTAAGGTTGCCAACAAGATAGAGTCTGAGCGTGAGAAGGCTGTAGCATACCACGACACTGTAGAGCCTAAGATGAACGAAATACGTTATCACATCGACAAGCTCGAGGCTAAGGTAGACGATGAAGTATGGACACTGCCTAAGTATCGTGAATTACTTTTCATCAGATAATGATTTAATATAATAAACAATCTATTTCTTTTATTGGTTGTTTAAGTTTGCTGAGGCTTACACTCGTGAGGGTGTAAGCCTTTTGCTTTTAATGGGTTATAGGAGCGTAAGGCGATGTTGCTATGATAAAAATGTAACAACGAAGGTACGAAGGCCTCCCAGAATGTCAGTTTGCCATTATTTATAAAATCCTTGTTAGGCAACATGACGATAACAATAACATACAAATCGTAACACGAAAGCACCCAAATCGCGATGTGATTTGGGTGCTTTCGTATGCTAAAAAGATAGCTTTTATCTCCTTTGCATTGTTCTGTTGCGCATTGTCCTGTTTTGCGTTGGCGTATTATACTTGGCGTAACGCTTCTCAATCAGTTTGTTGTAAGCACTTGCGTATGTCTCCATCGTCGTGTCGGCAACCACCTGTAGCGTAGGATTGGAGTGGTAGAAATATACCTTGTTCCCCCCATTGTCTGTCTTATTCAGCTTTTGCAGCAGTGGTGAGTCGCCGCACACCTTGACAGTTTCTAAAGAGATGCAGTCGTTGAAAGCGTTGATATGAACAAAGCTGGTGACAGACGGTAAGGTGATGTCGAGCAGACAGCGACAGTCGGCGAATGAACGCAGCGAGATACGCTCAATGTTTCGTGGAAGAATGATGTGGCGAAGGTTGTAACACCATTCAAACATATACATGCCTATCTGGTTCTCCACCGTTTTAGTCTTAATGAGGTATGTGCTGTCTTGCCTTACTATGTCATACGGTAACGTCTTGTCGCCGTTGTCGGCACAGAACGTTTGCCATTCCTCGTCAGTGATATTACGGAAGGAATAGTGCTTTCTGTTCACCGTAGTGCTGTAGTTTATCTTTCGTGCGTCGATGACACGGTATGGCACGGTGTCAGTAACTATGGTGGCGTCGGCAAGGTCAAGCGAAGTCATAACGCCATGCCATGACAAGAAATCGGCAGGTTCCGTCACCCCAGCCATTCGTCTTATCAGCCTGATGTCAGCCCCGTTGATGCTTCCTGTCAGCTTCAGCGATGTTACCTTTGAACATTCTTCCTCCGTCAACAGTGTGGCGAGGGTGCCAGGGGTGGCAACGTTTACGGTCTTGTGCATCTCCGTTTCCCCTTCCTGTGGTATGATGTTGAGTATCGCACTCTTTATAAACGTGTTGTCACTAACCTCCTTCTGTACCACTGGGAAGCGGTACCAGCCGTCGTATGAGCCTCCCCAGCCCATGTTAAGATGCAGAAAATCCTCGTAAGCACCGTCGCAAACAAAGATGTGTTGTCCCCCCACCAGTATGTTGGGTCTACCTTTTTTCAGTTCCTCACGTATGAGTTTAATCATCGTAGCCTCGTCAACAGAGCTGCTGCTTACCGTGAACATGACAGGAGAGAATCCGAAGTTGGCAATCATAGCCCTCTTCAGGTTATTCGTCCACGTAGTAGTAGTGTTAGTGCCGTAGTCAGACATTACCGCCTTTGACACCATCTTCATTAGTGGCTCCAGCGTAGGACGTTTCGTATCGCTATATCTGTATATGTTGTTAATGCTACTCCAGTCAATGGTAGTGCCGTCCATCTTCACTGTTCGCAGGTTCTTTTTGGTGTCTCTGTAGCAGTAGTCCCCCTTAATCACTTTGGGACATTCGTAGTATTTCATTATTTGTCCCACTGCCACGGCTCCACATCCTGCCAACACAGGTTCCGTTTGCCCATCGAAGACGCTGTTAAGGGGAATCTGGTTCCATCTAATGTTGTAGAGCATGGGACGTATACCTATTCTTGGGTTATCTTCCTTCCGTTCCTTAGGCACTTTTCCTGTAGCCATATCAAGTATCAGACGGTCATAGTAGCGGTACATTCGCATGAATGTCTCGTTGTTGGCAGCCTTAGAGTGGGGCACACCGATAGAGAACGCCAGCACCTGTTCGTTCAGATATTTGGCGTATTCGTCGCGCGCCATGAGCAGAAACACGTGGTTCTGCATATCATTAAAAAACATCAGTCTGTCGGTATACAGCTCCAATACCATTTTCATCTGGCTAAGGTTAGCCCCGTTCTCGTTCAGGAAGTCTTCAGCATAGTGGCGTGCAAAGTTTATTTCGGATGACTTAGGCTTCTCTTGTGCGGCACCACACACACTGCACAGCAGAAGTATCAGTAGCGTAAAAATCCATCTGAGCTTGTAGATACATTCGTGTTTAGGTCTCTTCATTATAGTGGTGTTTTAGTTTTTCCTGTTGCAAATATACTAAAAATATGTCAGACCTCCAAATGTATACATCGTTTTATGGCTTACATGCGGGTTATAAGTAAGTATTCAAAATTATTTTTGTAAATGAGTAAGTAAATGTTCTTGTATTATTTGGAATATTTAATACTGTCTCTTTTGGTCATCTGCTTTCCCTGTTTTCGGTCACAATGCTCGCATTGCTCCCTCAAACAGTGAAACCAGCTGCCTCAAAATGGCCAATATTAAGTAATATTAAAAAAATAACTTACTCAATTTTTATATTGTTAGAGTAATGTCTTCTTACGCATTTTTTATCTCATCTTGCTGGCTATTTTGTGGCTATTCATCAGTCACGATGCTCGCATCGCTCCATCTTCATATCCCCAAAATATCTCAGCAATCTGAGGTAAAAACTGCGTAAGTTATTTTTTCAACATTACTAAATATTAAAATAATTTTGAACACTTACTTATATAAAAACAAATAATCCCGCTATCGCAAGGTGATAGCGGGATTATTGTTATGAAACAGTAAAAAAGAGAAGTCTTATGATAGCGGTTTACTTATGCTTCTCGTAGTAGTCTATGGCAGCGCGTATGTTCTTCTGCACCGCTTTAGTGCTGAAGGTTGCGCCAGTACATCCGTCCACCTTCGTCTTCTCCGTCAGCTTCTTAGCCTTTGAGAGTTTCAGGTTGTTATACATAGGCAGCAGAAACTGCTTTACCTTTGCGAAGTAAGGCACCGTCTCTTCGTTCTTCAGGGCAACAACCTTTACCACGTTGCCTTTTTTTATGTGTACCTCCACAGGTGTCGCCTTGCGGTAACCGCGTGCGTTACAGATAGTGTTGGTACGTACTACGTATGTTCCGTCAGTCTGTTTCGTCATCACGTTGTCTGCGTTGGCAGCGAGAGCGAAAAGGAGTGAGAGTGAGAGAAATATTGATTTTGTCATAATTAAAAATTAGAAACCCCTCCCCTTAATCCCCTCCCCTGGGAGGGGAGAAGATACTGGAGAAGGTTATTAGTTATCGTTTGCAACCTACATTATTAAAAGTCACCTTAATAATCTAACGCCCTTCCCCCTTCAGTAGTATCTTTTCCCCTCCCAGGGGAGGGGATTAAGGGGAGGGGTTTTGTTGTTACTTCATCGTTACCTGTATGCGGTTCTTTGCCGCAATGAGTTGTTTGCAGAAGTCGCGAATGTCATTTGTCGTGAGATTGTCAACCTTCTTCATGTAGTCTTTCTCAAAGTCGATACCCTCACGCAACTCATGATAGCGCACATACTCCCACCATCCGTTAGTCAACACGGCGCGGTCGTAGTTCTTGTGCTCATATTCCTTAACCTTATTTAATTGGTCTTGCGTAGGACCTTCAGTCGCTATGCGCTGCAACTGCTCGTCGATGATAGGCAGAAGTTCCTCAAACTTGTTAGGATCGCAACGGAAGTTCACCGTCATAGAGCAGCCCTCAGAAGGATATTTCCAGAACTGTCCGCTGACACTAACGCCGTATGTGCCGCCTTTCTCTTCACGAACCTTCTCTGTATATATGGCACGCATAATCTGAGAGAGCACGTCTAACTTCAGGTCATTGTCGGCAGTGTAAGGCAAATCGGCAGTATAGAAGATGTTAGTCTGTGCCGATGGCGTCTTCATCTCCTCGTGGAACACGTTTGTTATCTGTCCTCTCTGAATGTCGAGGATGTGCTCTCCTGGCTTGCAGTCAGTGTTCTTACCCTTCTTACCAGGCAGACTTGCTACGTACTGGCATATCAAGTCCTCAAACTCATCCTCGCGAATGTCGCCCGTAACGATAAGGTTCATGCCAGAGAGGTCAGCAAAACGCTCGTTGTATATTTTGTACATACGCTCGAAGTCTACCTCTTTCAGACGCTCACTGGTCATTGGTTCGGTGCGCTTGCTCTTGCCATAGACAGCGTAACGCAATGAGTCGTTATAGGTAACGTTAGGGTTTGCGTTACGGTTCTTGAGCATAGACTCCTGCTTTGCCATCGTGTTTTGGAAGATGTCCTTGTCCTTACGTGGCTCGGTAAGGTATAGATACATTATCTCAAGCCATGTCTTTAGGTCAGAAGCCACGCATACTCCCCTTACGCCCTCTTCCTCAGAGTCGATGTAAGGCACCACGCGCAGAGCCTTGCCGCGACGTTTTTTCTCAAGAGTAAGGTAGTCAAAGTCTGCCGCACCGCTCTCTCTTACCACAGAACCGAGGAACTGCAGCGTAGCGGCATCAGCGTCAGGGTAGAGCGAACGACCACCAAGGCGGAACATATTTATCGTAAGTCGGTTAGGCTCTATGTCTGATTGGCGTGCGCTAACCTTTATTCCGTTAGAGAGAAGATACTCCGTGTAGCCGTTAGCAGCCTGCTTCTTTGCGACAATCTTACCCTTCTTAGGCAGTTTCTTCATAAAGGTAGGGTCTACCTCGTTGTTCTTATTGTCGTCAGTATACTCCTTTTGCTGTGCGCTCTCAATCCAGTTCTTAAACTGTTCCTTAGTAGGCATGGTGTAAGGCTTACCGTCATACTGCGTAGGACCGAATACAATGCACACCTGGTTCTGGTCAGTCACAATCTCTTTCATCGCTGCGTTAACGTCGGCGAGTGTTACTGTGGCAGAGAACTCAGCTTCAAGGGCAGCCTCATACTCAATGTTCATGCAAGGCTCTGCGCTACAGAAGTTGCCGACAATGTTCTTGGCGTACTCCGCATTGCGTGTCTTGTCCTTATTGTCAAGGCGATGTTCGATGTTCACAGTGTGCTGAACCTTGGCGTGTTCTAACTCAGCTTCGGTGAAACCAAAACGTCTTGCTTTCTCAACAACCTCTAATGCCGCGTCAATACCAGCCTGAGGATTGTTAGGCATCAATCCGATGTTAAGGGCAAAGGCATCCTTCTCAGGCGTAACATAAAAGCTATTATCGCGACAACTTGCCGACATCACCCTTGGCTGAGCCTCATGTGATAGCTGGGCCAAGCGTTGACGCAGTATAAACATAGCGAGTCTTGACTTGTATCCGCCAAGGAACGCCTCGCGAGTGTCTCTTGTTTCGCGTGGCTCAGCGTCACGCTTCATGTAGAGAGAGAAGTTAAGCGTAGGCTGTTCTTTATCCGCTTGCGTGTAAACTATCATGTCCTTGTTGTCTGGAACACTATAGTATGTGCGCTCAGGAGCACCCTCAGGCACCTTGTCTTCAGCGAAGAGAGCCTTAATCTTGCCCTCAATCTCGTCCACGTTAATGTCGCCTACCACTATGATACCCTGCAAGTCAGGTCGATACCACTTGTGATAATAGTCACGAAGCACCTCGTGTTTGAACGTGTCCACAACCTCCATGTTGCCTATAGGCAGACAGTCGGCATACTTAGAGCCAGCATATATCACAGGCATAGCGTCTTCCATCATGCGTGTAGAGGCAAAACGAGAGCGGCGAGTGCGCCATTCTTCGCGTATCACACCACGCTCCTGGTCAATCTCTTCGTCCTTCAGCAGCAGCGAACCAGCCCAGTCGTGAAGAATGATAAGGCAGGTATCAGTTACTCCCCCCTTAGTGACAGGGGCGTTAGATATGTTGTATACCGTTTGGTCTATCGACGTATAGGCGTTGAGATCGGCACCAAACTTGATGCCATTCTTCTCACACCAGTTGCGTACAGACATCTTTCCGCCGTTGCCATCAGGGAAGTTGCGGGTGCCATTAAATGCCATGTGCTCTAAGAAGTGAGCCAGTCCGCGCTGCTGTGGCTCCTCAAGTATAGAGCCAACACGCTGTGCTATGTAGAAATCAGCCTGTCCTGGCGTCTGTGCATTGTGCCTTATGTAATAGGTTAACCCGTTGTTGAGCTTGCCCTTGCGTATACAACTGTCCAAAGGCAGTGTCTGCGCTTCAGCAGCCATGAAGCTACCGAGGCAGACGAGTAGTGATATTACTTTTGTATGTAGCATAAGAAGCCCCCCACCCTTACCTCCCCCACGGGGGAGGAGAGATGTGTTTATGTGGGGAATGTTATAGATTAATACTTTATTCCTTTCGTTGTCACGGTGCAGTATTACTGCTCTATGCCTGCAACATTGTATGTCTTGCCGTTCTTGACGATAACGATAGTACCGTTCTTAACGTAAGTTCCGTTAGCGACAGTAGCGTTATCAGCGTTAACATTCTTCACCGCTGTGATGTTAGCGTCATCAAGATAGAGAGCAGTCAGGCCTGCAGCGATGGTGTTGTCAGCCTCTTGCTTAATATTAGCGGCACCACGGATGTTGCCGATAGAATTTGTCTTTTCCGTTGTTGACACCTCACCGTTGTTGGTACAACCTGCAACTGACACAACAGCCTCATCACGTACGCTGTTGCCTATGATGCCAGCAACGTTGACACCAATGCTACTTACAGTACCGTTATTGATGCAGTTCTTCACAGTAAACGCTTGGTTGTCAGCCTTCATTACGTTGCCAACGATACCAGCGACATTGTTTACACCGTTGATGGTACCATTGTTGGTGCAGTCCTCCAGGGCAACAGCGTAACTAATAGTTGCAATAATGCCCGCAGTGTACTGTTTTGACTTAGCCGTTCCATGTGTGTCGTCTGCGTTACCGTTGTTTGTACAGCCCTTGATAGAGCCTGAGTAAAAACCTGCTATACCTGCGGAACCAAGGCCGTTAGTAGTAGAAAGGTTACCATTGTTGGTGCAGTTCTCTATGAGGTAGTTGTATTCCGTAACCGCAGAACCTGACTGTGAGCCGCCACAGATGCCTGAAGCGTATGTCATAGCCTTGATATTACCGTAGTTCTGACAGTCTTTTACGGTACCATTACCATTTACCATGAATCCGCAAATGCCTCCAGCAGCGAAGTTTGTAGCCGTGATGTCAGCATAGTTAGCGCAGTTTTCTATTGTGCCTTGGTTCAATGAAACAACCGAACCAACATAGTTGCAACTGTTAACGTAGTTGTCCTTGCCAAAGATTACGTTCTTGATAACACCTTCTTTGTCAACAAAACCGAAGAGAGCGTTATACTTTCCTTCCGCATTGTTACCGTTGTTGGTGTGGTATATGCCGCTGATGGTGTGGTTACCACCATCGAAAGTACCATTGAAACCACCAGAGATCTCTGCTATCTTAGCATTACCGTCCTTAGCAATAGCAGGAAGTTGCACAGGGTTCTCGGCAGAACCACCGAAGTCAATGTCGTTCATCACGAGGAAATACTCTCTCTTATCAGTTTTGGCCGTGCTGTAGTTGTTCGCCATAGCGGTAAAGTCAGCAGCGTCAAAGAGGCGATATGGATTGCCCTCAGTGCCGCGACCAGCCAGTCCCCAAGCGTTGTCTGCGGTGTAGAAGCCATCGATATTGTAAGTGAGAGGCATTATCATCGTACCGTATGTAAAGGTTATCTCGAGTGTAAGTTCACCAGTTGCGTGGGTGTATTTAGCCTTTAATGCAGAGCCAGTAATGGTCTTCTCCTTGCCATCAGTACCAATAGTGGTAGAGGTAAAGTTGTCAGCGTTCCACTCAAACGCCATGTCGCCAGTAGGATAAGAGCCCGTCATGGTGTAAGTAAGTCCAGAGATGGTGAACGACTTGATGGTCATACCCATCTGAGTATATACCATGTCAGGAATGGTTATAGACTGATCGTTAGCGTTCATGGTAACCTGAACAGCGTCTTTAACGGTCTTGGTGAGAGTCTGTTCCTTCATTGCAGGTAGGTAGAACTCTGAGTTACCGATGAAATTCATTGCGCTGTGCATCTGTGCCATTGCCGAAACGGCGGCTACGCAAGCGATGATAAGAGTAAAGATTTTTTTCATTTGCTTTTTGTTTTTATTGTGTTTTGTTTATTTTTTCATTATTTGAGGGACGATGATGGCGTAGAAACGCCATCACACAAGGACGGAAACGCCATCACACAAGGACGGAAACGCCATCATGCAAGGATGTAAACGCCATCATGCAAGGATGTGGCTTTAAAAGGTTGCGGCAGCTGTAAGGCTTACAACATTGCGTGTCAGTCCTTTCATGATGCCGCCCGTGGCGGTGCGGAAGTTGTAACTCAGCGTGATACTTGGTCTTACTCGTGTGCCCTGTACAGGCATCTCGTATGCCAAAGCCGCGTTAGCAGCAAACTGTTCTTCGCTTCCCGTCAGCACAGAGCATCCTACTTGCGCTGTCCACAGCGAAGAATTGTGCGTTAAGAATCCGCGTTTGGCAGTCACGAAGGGTGCTATGATATGTTTTTTCGCAGTGTTAATATCAGGAAAGACATATGCCGTCTGCCTCTTTGTCCAGTAGTCTACGCCCCCCTTAACGTGCCAAAGGAAAATCTCGCCAGCAGGATTCCAGTATGCCGTCATAGCCGCCGTGCCGTAAGTTTGCGTCTTGTCCGCCATCTTTGTAGGCTCAAAGTATTCGTAGTAGGTCACCGCAGTGCCGTCAGTGGCAGTCGTCTTGCGATAGTTCTCACGCTCAGCGGTGAGGCGTTCGGTAGTCATGGTGGCGTCAATCCATAACAGTCTTTGAGCGTTTCGTGCCATATCGCATCGCAGATGCAGCGATAGTGCATCGCCATGATGCTGTTCGTGCGATGCGCTGTATTGCGACTGCCTGCCGTAGTAGCCTGTGCGGTGAGAGTATGTGATGTTGGCGAAGATGCCTTTCCATGCCCCCTGTGCTGTAAAGCCTACGTGTTCGTTGAGCAGCGGCAGCTCGTTAGTGTCGTCAGTAAACCCCTCTACACCGAAAGTCTCCGTCTCTCCGTAGTGGTTGGCATAGTCAACGAGGGTGGTGTATATGCGGTCCGTGGTGCCGTAAGTGTCAAACGCCATAGTCTCCGTGCGTCGACGGTATACGAATCCAGCCCCTATCCCGCCGTTGTCAGGCAGTGCGAGAAAAGCGTTGAGGCGTGCGTCGATGTCCATCAGCGTGTTGCTGTGGCGCAGGTCACGATGTTTGGCATAGGTACCAGCTGTATAATCAATCCTCGCTCCTACAGAGACGTCGCGCCATACCCTCCAGCCTATCGCGCCATTGATACGGAATGTCTCCATGCGTTTATCGCCAGCGTTGCCGATAGAGTCGTCGACGAGGTCGAAAGGCATCAGTTCCATGGTAGGAATAAACATACTTCCCGCCATCCTTGAGCCAGAAGCGTAGTGGTATGTCATACTGCCGTAAGCCACGATGTCAGGCGTCAGGCGATAATAAGAGCGCACGTCAGCGTCGGCAGCGTTCGTTCTTCTTCCCTGAGAAAGAGAGCGTAGCGCACCTCCCTCATGGCGGTAGGTCAGTGATGCATGCGCTATGGTGCTGTCGCTGAATGTAGTCAGTGCCGCTGCATTGCCCGATGAGAGCCACGCATTGCGCTGTTCCACCAGCGTATAGTCGCGCTGCGCCATGATAGGCAAGCACAACAGGTTAGCGAAGAGAGCAATTATCGGCTTCATAGAAATCGTTAGTTGAATTGTTAGTGTCTTGGTATATAGCATGACCGTTAACGGTCTTTTCCACCTTTCTTATAATAGAGTGTCCGTATCCCCCTGTCAGCGTGGCGTAACCATTGTCGAGATCAGGCGTGAGACGTTTCTTGCAGTTGGCCAGTGCGGTGGCGTTGTATACCTCCACGGCATCGATAACCCACTGTCTTGGTAACTTCAGGCAAGCGTAAACAATGTTTCCCTCCCTGCCAGTGGGGTATATGATGTTGGAGGAATTGTCTCCAAAGTCCTTAGGAGTGATGTTCTCCGTGCGAAACAGAATCACCGCAGGCGACGTTTGGCTCATAGCCCATGCGTTACCCTTACCATATTTCACCGCCTTGAGGTAGTGGTCGGTGGGGATGACGTCGGCAGGAGAGGGGTAATACATCGTGTTGCTGTACTTACCGCCATCGCTGCTCGTTGTCTCTACATCGTACATACAGAAGTATGCGGCGTTGGCGTAGTTTACGGAGTTGCTGTATGTGCGTGTGTTGTCGATGGCACCATGTACGTTAACTACCAGTTCAGAATACGGTTCAATAACGTTGCCACTTTTGAAATACCATATTCCGTTGAGTGCCGGAATCCAATCAGCGTCAGCATAGTCCAGTTTTCCGCCATTAAGGAACGAGTGTGTAGGAGCCTCTGCGTTGTATGGCTCCACGATACCGAAGCCAACGTTGTTGAGTGACACCGCCTCCGAGGAGTTGTTGTAGAGTATTATGCACTTGTCGATAGCGAATTTGCCAGAGCCATCGTCCTTCTGGCAACCTCCGTTGTATATCTCCTTAATAAGAATAGGGTTTGACGTCTGCATGGCAGTAACGCTGACTGGCAGTGATACGGTAGCCACATTGCTGCTGATGACGACATCAGCGAGAGAGCCATTGCAGACATGACGGAAGTAGCCATCATCGCTCACCCTCGATGCGCTCACGCTGTATATCCCGGCAGGCAGCGAGAAGCGAGCCGTTCCCGTAGCGTCGGTAGTGGTAGTGAAGCGTGTGCCTACCGCGTTAGTCATCTGCACCGTCACAGAGTCAACCGCTTCGCTGAGGCGTACCTCCACACTGTATGTGTCGAGATGTTCGTCGTAGCTGCACGCTGCAAGCACCGTTGTGATGACGGCGATGAGCGTCAGGCGTATGGTCTTTATGTAGCTTCGTTTAGTCATAAGTGTTGTGCTTTTGCTATTACATAGCTTTTGGTTAATGAAAGGGGCGTTATCGCGAGGTGATTAGGGTGCTTTCGTGGGGCGATAAGGGCGTTATTGCGACGGGTGGCGTAGAAACGCCACCGCACAAGGACGGGAACGCCACCGCATGATGGTAGAAACGCCATTGCCTGAGGACTGAAACATCGTTATTACAGCTTCACCCTGACAGAGGCACCGTAGTAGAACTTAGGAATGTAACCGCTGTTGAATAGCGATGTTTCCAGTCCCGTTTGCGCGTTCTTCACCGTTGCCATATTGTTGAAGAAGTTATTGGCGTAGAACGATAGGCTCACCCATCTGCCTATTTCCTTCGTGATAGAGAAGTTGGCAGAGTAGTAAGCCGAGATGTCCTGTGGGTTGAAGTAGTACGCGGTGTTGCTCCTCACGATGAGTGCAGACAGTTGGCGGTACAGCTCAGGGTTGTTCTCGCTCGCCGCGGCGAGGGCTTCGGCATACGGTATGCGTTGCGTAGGGTTATCCCATGTAGAGTAATACTCAGGATATAGAGCCACGTAATGGTCTGTCTCTCCATTGTATTGTGTTCCGAAGACGTCGCCAGCAGCCTGTAGCAACACAGCGTTGCGTCCTTCGGAGAGGTTGCGTCTGTAGTTAAGGAACGTAGCCTCAAACTTCATCGTCATGATGAGTCGCAGCTTAGGTATACGAGCCGTCAGCGTAGTGTTGAGGCTACAGCCCTTGTTCAGCACACCGTTGCTGATGGTAGGAGTGCTTGCTGTGGATGCAGATGAGATGTTACTGCCGATGTAGTAGCCGATGAGCGGTTGTACGTTAGCCTCTGCCGCTTGGTCGCCAACACCGTTGGGACTGCCAGCGATGAGTGTGTTGTCAACGCCTTTGTAGTGATAATACTTACCATCGAGGCGTAGTGACAGACCTACCGTATGGCTGCCTCTGACCAGAGGCATCTCTGCTATCCACTCAATGCCATAGCGTGTTACGGGTGCTCCATTCACAAACTGGCGGTTAGAGGTATAGGTGTTGCGAGTAGTGTAAGGCAATACCACGCTGCTACCGTCGTTGGCTGATGTCACGGTGACGATGCCCGTCTGTGGATTAACGCTGTATATACGGTCAGCGACGTCGATGCCGCAATTCTCAAGAGCCGCCTGTGATGTCTGGTTGTACGAGAAAGGCGTGTAGATATTCACCGTCTGGTAAGGGTCGTAGGTCTTGTTCCAGAAGGCAGAGACGCTGAAGCGTGCCTTGCCCACGGTAGCATCGGCACCAAACTCCACTTGGCGTGAGTGTTGCCATTTAAGGTCTTGGTTGTATATGGCGCGCTGAACGTTGGTGTAGTAAGCGTAATAAGCCTTGTTGCCAGTGGTAGAACCCGGTGTGAACACCAAGCGGTCAGTATAGCTGTCGGCAGGGTAGAGCACCTGAAACGATGGCAGTTTCACACTCTTGCCGTAACCAGCGTGGAGAGAGAGCGACGCTTTCTTGCCCTTTATCACATCATATCGGGCGTTGAAGCGTGGTGACAGACTCGAAACGTTGCCGTACTCAGAGCCACTAATCATAGTGATGTCGTCGCGAACGCCAGCCGTCAGCATCAGTCTGCCAATCGTTACGCGCTCCTCAAGAAACAAGGCGAGGTTGCGCATGGTAGGCAACTCGCTGTAGTCGTAAGGACGCCATGTCGGTGTGAGGCCCATGTCCTCGTAGTAAGTACCTCGCCCATTGTTGCGTGAAGAGTTAAGCTCTACACCCAGCGTCACCTTATTCACTGCCCCGAAGATGCGCTTTGTCCATTCACCCTTCAGCTTCAGCTGTGTGCTGAGCGGCTTTTGGTCGTTGAAAGACCGCACGTACCAGTAGCCCGTAGGACCGAGAATGATGGAGCCTACGCCCAGAGCGTCGGTATAGTCCTGCGCTATGGCATAGCCCTTGGTCATGGTGTGCAGATAAGCTTGGGTGGAAGAAGAAGAGGTGTTGGTATAGCTCTCCGTGCGACGGTCGCTGGTAGAAAACGACGCCAAGAGCGATACGTTGAACACACCGCCCCTCTCGCTATTGCGTAGCCAGTCCAGTTGCAGGTTGCCTCGCAGCAGGTTGTCACGCTGTTTCTGGTAAGTATCACGAAAAGCGTCAGGGTCTGCCTCAGAGTTATAGCCGCCTATGTTGCCCGTAAGCCCCGCTGTGATGTTCAGCGAAGACCCCTTCAGACGTAACGCCTTGGTGTAGGTGGCAGAGAGAATGTTACGGTTGTATGCGGTATAAGGCGACGCTATCTCGCTGAACGAGTTGGCGTGCTCAAGAGAGAAGTTCAGCACACCAGCGTTATGTCCCAACGTCAGACCCTTGCTGAGAGCCACCTGACGTGTGTAAGGGTTAACCGAAGCCTCGATAATCCA
>CAKQDQ010000022.1 GCA_934229335.1 uncultured Prevotella sp. | reverse complement strand
CGATACGGCATGACCACACAGCCACTGCTGTATGTTAGCTACGGCAAGACAATACGCTATCACGGCTATTATCGCCGTGATAACACACCCTACCAGTACTTTTACGTATGTCTTGCGTACCGTCATAGCCTCTCTCCCACTCTGTTACTTCCCTATTGGGAACACATAGAACTCTCTATCCTTGCGGAAGTCTATCATCCACTGATCCATAATGATATGGTCGTCCAGTGCCGTAATGGTCAGCGTGTGTTTGCCTTCCGTTATATCTATGTCGAGATTGCGCAGCGACTGTCCGCGTAGCACGTTCTGCTTCCATCTCTCAGAGCGGTAAGGCTCCTTTAGAGAATATACTGTTGGCGCAGCTCCATCAATGCTTACGGCATAACGTATGTCGCCCTTATCGTTTGCTTGCGTAGGTATCAAGGCGGTTCTCAACACTGCCTTACCTGCCCTCTCAATGGTAAAGTCGAACGATATAGACGCTCCCTTAGCTATGCTCACCGCCTTCATACTGTGCCCTAACATCTCTATAGGTTGCACCTTGCCCTGACTATTGTCGAAGGTGCAGGCGTTACGCACCACACAGCCATCGAGTGTGACCTTATTCAGTGGCTTACTCTTGCTGTGATACAGCACGGTGCTGTCGGTTGTGGTATAATCAGCAAACACAGGAAGGTTGCGTGGCTTGGCGTCCATCAGTCCTTTCCACTTGCCACCGCTAAGGTTATTGTATCGTTCCGTGTACTCCTTAATCTTCTTTTGATACTCCATAGCCGTGACGGTGTCACCCAACTGCGCCTCTAAGTGCTTGTGCGCCATGGCTGCCGCGCAGTTTACAGGATAGAGAACATGGGCAAAGTATGCCGCGTCGGTTCTGTTTTCCTTGTTTACTATGTCGCATATTGCGTCATAATCCTCAAGGTATCGTTCCAACTCTCCACCGAACTCCGTCTCAGAGAACTCTGTGTCAGTAGGTAATGACTTTCCCCCAGGATACTTTCTGCCGTCAAGTTCCACCTGTGTCCAGCCCATAAACTCTGGTTTTCTGATGCCGCAGAGCTGGTAAAAGCGTTCCATCGCTGGTGCAATTCTGTTGGCAGTCTGCTGTCCGAACTGCTGTGTGAGCCATGAGCGTAGATGCTGTCGTAAGGTTGTAGGCTTCACACTATTGATGTCCCACGCCATATCCATAGCAAGCGACAGTTGGTATGCCGCCACCTTCGGGTCGTGAACGTTGATTATCCACACCTTCTTTGCGTTATGGTCGTATGCTAATTTTAGTTCGTTGTATACCAATCCTGGCTGCGTTGTAGTCAGCCACAGATAGTCGTGTGGACGTCCCCAATAACTTAGGTGATAGTAAATGCCTCCACCTCCCTGGCGTTTCTGCTGCTCACTGTCGCTAAGGCGTGTCATGTAGCCGTAGTTATCGTCACACCACATCAGCGTGACATCATCGGGCACACGCAGTCCGCGTTCGTAAATCTCAAGCACCTCCTTATACGGTATGAACACCTGCGGCACCTTTTCTACCTCGCGTGAGTAGTTCTTCGCTATCAGTTCGCGCTGTGCGTCAATCACCGCCTGCAGTCCGTTAAGCTTCTCTTCAGGTGTTCTCACGCCCTCCATAGAGCCATCGTGTATACCTCTCATGCCTATAGTGAATAGCGCGTCTTGTCCTTTCATCTCAACAAGGCGTTCCTTCCAATATTCGAGTACGTTGTCACGATTGGTAATAAAGTTGTACGCTCCGCGCTTTTTCTTGTCCCACTCGCCAGTGTTGCTGCGCAGTATAGGCTCGCAATGTGATGAGCCGAGCACTATTCCGCAAGAGTCTGCCATCTCTCTGTTGCCGTGAACGGTAAAGAATGCCTTTGTAGACTCGTGCATAGCGGGCCACAGTGTGTTAGCTCTCAAGCGCAACATGAGTTGAAATATGCGTTTGTACGTTGCCGGTCCTATCGCTCCTTTGGGCAGTTTAGGCTCTACGGTGCGGTGTGCCCACTGCTGAGTGCTCCAGTCTTCGTCGTTGATAAAGATACCTCTATATTCCACAGAAGGGCTTTGCAATGTCTCGTCTGCCGCACGGAAGGTCAATGACTGCTGTCGCTGCGGCACTACATCGCCCCACCATATCCATGGCGACACGCCTGCCTTGCGCGACAATTCCAGTATGCCGTAGGCGGTACCGCGACCGTTATTGCCTACTACAACTATCTTGCCCTCTCGCTCGCCAATGAAAAAGGCGTCCTTGTTGTCCATCAGTCGGGCTGAGAGCACATTCATCTTGCTCAATGCCTTTATTACTTTTCCGTTAGCTTCGTCTAACTGGTATATCTCTATCTGTGCCTTGCCATGACTCTTTGCCTCCGTTCCCGTAACGGCCTTCATGTCGCTCTTAAACATCTGTAGGGCTATATCCACCACGGGTGAGGTTTTTCCTACCACACGATAGTGTACTGGCTGATGTCCGTCATACCACTGTACGTCTGCCATTGCTGGCAACGTCAGAAGGCTGGTAAGGCATAATGTCAGAATATTTTTCTTCATATTATAAGTACTCTATTTTATATACGTAATAAAGCTGGAAAACACCTACACCGTCACTTGATTCTGAGGTTTGCCGTACAAGAAGGCTTCTACATTCTCTATGGCTATCTTCAGCAGTCGCTGACGGGCTTCTTTTGTTGCCCACGCTATATGCGGCGTTACGTAACAGTTGCTTAACCCTATCAGTGGCGAACCGTTTACTGGTGGTTCTTCCTCCAAGACATCAACTCCCGCTGCTGCTATTCTTCCGCTTTTCAGGGCTTCTGCCAATGCGTTCTCATCAACAAGCGGACCGCGCCCTGTGTTTATCACTATAGCGTGGGACTTCATAAGGGATATGCTCTCTGCGTTTATGATGTGCCTTGTGGTATCTGTCAGTGGGCAATGCAGACTTATGATGTCTGCCTCTGTGAAGAACTGACGCAGGCTCTCAGCCTCTGTTACATACTCTGGCAGGTTGCTTCGTTTCTCTACCCCACCACGCAAGGATGGTGCCAGCAATACCTTCATGCCGAAAGCATGGGCTATCGTGGCTACCGCCTTACCCGTATTGCCATAGCCTATAATACCGATACGCTTACCTGCTAACTCCTGCTGTGGCGTTATGGTATATGTAAAGTCGGGGCAGTGGCTCCACTTGCCTTTACTAACCGACTGGCTATGTACTGCCACTCCATTGACAATGTTGAGTATATGAGCGAAAACGAGCTGCGCTACCGATGCGGTGCTATATGCTGGGATGTTGGTTACCACGATGCCACGCTTCTTGGCTGCTTCTATATCCACGACGTTATAGCCTGTAGCGAGCACACCGATGTACTTCAGTCGTGGCAACTGCGCCATGACCTCTTCGCTCATCAGCACCTTATTGATTATTACGATGTCTGCCTCTTTAGCTCTCTCCACTACAAGTTCACGCGGTGTACGGTCATACACCACGAAACGACAGAGCGAACCATCGGGCATCGTTATCTCGTTCCATGGCTTCCAGTCTATGTCACCAGGGTTAGCGGCATATCCGTCAAGCTGCACGATATTCATATTGTAATTGGTTTATTGTTTAGATATACGTTATTCTGTCTGCATTATATATGCTGTTGCAAAGTTAACTAAAAATTACAGAATATCCAAAAGTTTGTATTGCCTTTTTAGTGACGGTGAAAAAATAAATTGGTATAATTTATGTCATAGATTTTTGAGATAGTTTGGAGACATGAAGAAAGAGCAATGCCACGCATTGTGACTGATGAATGGCTCCAAAATATCCAAAAAGATATGACAAGACAACTTAAACTTAGGTATTATTTATCTCGTTAAATTGTACCAAGTTATTTTTTTACCGTCACTTACTCATTACCTCTCTATTCTCTGACCATGCCGTATGTCTAATTCTCCTAAAAAATATTCTTTATTGCTTTTAGTTACCTTTGTTACCACTTTTTTCCATTTTTTCTTCTTAACTTTGCCGTATCAATCTACTAATTTATTCATATTTACTATGTGCTTATGAAACATAAATGCTTACACTATAGTGTTTTTTCATATCTCTTGGCACTCTTCTCTGTTTTCACCGTGGCATCGTGCGACATCATTGACATTCATCCTTACGATGGAAAGATTGATGGTGACACTGGCATCAACGCTCGCAACATTGAGAGAATTACGTCTGCCACAAGGGGGAAGAAGGAGATTCGTTTTGCCGTTATCAGCGATACGCAGCGATGGTACGACGAAACGGAAGACGAGGTGGCACACATCAACCGACGCACTGATATAGACTTCGTCATACACTGCGGCGACCTCTCTGACTTTGGTGTTACGAAGGAGTTTGAGTGGCAGCAGAAGATACTCAACAAACTGACGGTGCCTTACGTGGTACTGCTTGGCAATCACGACTGTATAGGCAGCGGGAAGTCGGTCTACCGCACCATGTTCGGCAACGAGAATTTCTCTTTTCTTGCCGGACCTACACGCTTTATCTGTATTGACACCAACGCCTTAGAGTTTGATTTCTCTAACCCCGTGCCAGACCTCGGTTTTATTGAGAGTTTTCGCGGTGACACAGAATGTGTCAATACCATTGTGGCGATGCACGTATCGCCATATAGTGACGAGTTTGACAACAACGTGGCAAAGGCTTTTGAACATGAGATTATGATGCTGAAGAATCCTCTTTGCTGCATACATGGGCACGGTCACGCTACTGAAGCTCACGAACTGTTTGGCGATGGAATGATGTACTACCAGATTACCTGCGCTAAAGACAGACAATATTATGTGTTCACCGTAAACGAAAATGGGTACAGCTATGAAACAATTTCTTATTAATCTCTGCTTCCTTGCCGTACTACCGTATGCGGCTACGGCTCAAACCTTTATCGACAGCATTGCGCCTCACGACTCTACTGCCTTGCAACAGTTTAACATTAAAGCTCATCTGCACGACGACAGCGTGACCATCGCTGAGCTTAACGACAAGATTGCTCGCTACGAAGCTCGCTTGGCTCGCAGACATAAAATATGGTTATCGGTGCTTCCAAGCTTCTACCGTCTGCAATTCGCTGGCAGCATAGGTCTTATTAACGCTGGTGCTGGTTGGCACTACGGTAAACGGCATCAATGGGAGACGGACTTTATGTTCGGCTATGTGCCGCGTTACGACAAGGACTATGCTTTTGCCACCTTTACCCTGCGCCAGACTTATATTCCCTGGACTAAGCCGCTCTACAGCTTCAAGGGCGAGAGGGGCAAGGGATTCGGCGTGACATGGCAACCGCTGTCGTGCGGACTGTTTCTCAATTCGGTGCTGCGCAGCGACTACTGGACTAAGGAACCTGAGCGGTATCCTGACAGAGACTACTACCGTTTCTCATCAAAGATACGCTTTCATCTTTTTCTTGGTCAGAGATACACGTTGCTGATTCCTAAGGAGCGACGCTTTATTGTAAAGGCGATAAGCGCAGTGTGGGAGCTATCGAGCTGTGACCTCTACATCATCAGCAAGTTCGTTAACGGCACTTTACCGCTGAAAGACATACTTAGTTTATCTCTCGGACTGAAGTTTGAGATATAGTGCTATAGCGACTTCAGAACGCCCACGTTACGATTTGATAGCTTTCGCAACGCGATTTGATAGCTTTCGCAACGCGATTTGATAGCTTTCGTACCATGATTTGATAGTTATCGCAACACCCCCTACATAAGTTTATAGAAAAAAAGAGTAAATACCATCTTACGACAGTACCCCAACCACCTTGCTGCAAAGCTAATGCCGCAAAGTGATTGGGGTACTGTAGTAATGCGCTGTTACTCGCATCATGGCATTTTTTATGCAGTGCCCAAGCATAATATGGATAATGGGATATGAAGACTAATGAAGTTGTACCTTTTGAAAAAAATCTTCTATTGTATAGACTGGTAATGTAGAGTCATGGAAATCTTTTTTATTACGAGTTATAATACAATCTGCATTGGCTAAAATAGCAGACTTATTCTGTGTGGCATCTTCATAATCCTTCCAGTCAGAGGACAACATATCTACAACAGTTTTACCACACAAGTCTATGACATCTATAAAAGTGGAAATTTATTTGAGGTAATTTTTCACCTCATCATGCCCATATTTATGACCTACATACATTGCATTGATAAAGGAGAGTGCCGAGGTTTGTATTTTATATTCTCCCATATAGCTGTAGGCAAAGAGCCTCTTGGCTTCTTCCGCAAACGGTTCTCGTCTACATACGAAGTCTATTAATATATTGGTATCTACAAATATATTCATAACTTATATTTTGTTTCTATCAGAGCCTCAATGCCATTGGCGTCAGCTGGGACAACTTTTCCGCCTTTTATCATCATCGAGTCCATGAGGTCCATAGCTTTATCTAACTGTGAAACCTTTTTATTCTCTTTAGAAAATTTGGTACTTACAAGCATTGTAAGCCCTCTTTCAATAGCATCACGCACACTTATATTATGCAGCTTTGCATATAATTCTGCCCTGCGATAGATACCACTGTCTATTGTTATTGTATTCATAATTTCTATTCTTTAATATTTCCGATAGCAAAGATACTCTGTTTATTTGTATTAAGCAAATAATTGGCACAAAAATTACACAAAAAAAGACAAGACGTTTTTATTTGCGTCTTGTCCTTTCTATATATTACAATATTACTATTTCTTCTTCAACTCATAGAGGTCTCGGCGACGGTCACGCAGGTTACGCACCGCACCGTAAGTGTGTAGCTCGTTAAGTAGGTTAAGGTCTACGTCTGATATCAGTATCATCTCGGTGTTGGCGGTTGCCTCCGAACGCTTACCGTCATTAGGGAACGCAAAGTCGCACGGTGTGAACACTGCACTCTGAGCATACTGTATGTCCATATTATGAACTCGAGGCAGGTTGCCTACACTACCAGCGATGGCTACATAGCACTCGTTTTCTATGGCACGGGCTTGCGCACAGACTCTAACGCGAGAGTAAGCGTTCTGAGTATCTGTCATGAATGGTACGAAGAGTATCTGCATTCCGTCTTGAGCCATAAGGCGTGACAGCTCTGGGAACTCTACGTCGTAACATATCACGATGCCTATCTTGCCGCAATCAGTGTCGAATGTCTGTATGCTACTACCACCAGTCAATCCCCAACACTTCTGCTCATCGGGCGTTACGTGTATCTTTTCGTACATGTCTACACTGCCATCACGACGACACAGGAAGCCAACGTTATACAATGCGCCATCGTCTTTCAAGAAAGGCATACTGCCTGTGATAATGTTTATGTTGTATTCGATAGCAAGCTCACGGAAACGGTCACGTATCTGCTCCGTGTACTGTGCCATAGCGCGTATGCTCTGCGCCTCTCCCATCTCATTAAACTTTGCCATCAGCGGAGCATTGAAATATTCTGGGAAGAGAATGAAGTCGCTTTTGTAGTCGCTGACGGAGTCGACGAAGAACTCTACTTGCGTAAACAGGTCGTCGACGGAGGCGTAAGGACGCATCTGCCACTGTACAAGTCCGATGCGAACGTTTGGCTTGCGGTCAACGTATGAATCTGTTGGTGGCTGGTAGTATATGTTATCCCACTGCAAGAGCGTTGCACAGTGTTCGCTTTCCTCGTCACTTGGGAGATAATTGCGTATTACTCGGCGCACATGGAAGTCGTTTGACAACTGGAATGTGAGCACAGGATCGTATATCTCACGTGAACGTACCTTCTCGATATACTCCTTAGGACGCATCTGGTCAGCATACTTATGGTAGTTAGGTATGCGTCCACCAAACATAATTGCTTTAAGATTTAGCTTCTCACACAGCTCTTTACGGTATTCATACATACGACGCGCCAGTCGCAATCCGCGGTAGTCGGGGTGGATGAAGACTTCTATGCCGTAAAGGATGTTACCGTTAGGGTCGTGAGTATTAAAGGTCTCGTTGCCTGTTACTTGCGCATAGGTGTGGTCGCCCTTCACCTTATTATAATTAACAATAATGGATAATGCGCAGCCTACTATCTTATCGTCAACAATTATCACCACCTGACCTTCAGGAAAAATGGTAATAAGCTTCTTAATCTGGGCGTGAGTCCAGAACACATCTGAGCCTCCGTAAATACGCTTAAACGATTTTGCGAGCTGATCATAATCTTCCATGTGAAGATTACGTAGACTTACCTTCTCTATTTTATGATTCTGATCCATAATACAATCTATTATCTTAAAATCGATGCAAAGGTACTGCAAAAGAAAGAGAGTGCAAAGAAATTATTGGTTTAATTTTTTTATTATACAAAAAAACAGTACTTTTGCTATAATAAATAAATAACACTATGACATATAAACTCCTTTTACTTTCTGCTATTGCTTTCATTACGCCTGAACTTGCACTGGCTAACAATTTCTATGACCCATCATCTATTTCTGATTTTGATGATATTGAAACGGAGATTCCTAAGGAAGATTATCTTAAACAGGCTATTGAGAAATACGGTGACCTGTATTTCGATGTGGAAGAGTGTCCCGAATATACCACAAACGACATGGTGGAGTGGTATCAGAATAAAGAGATACTCAACAAGCAGAATATTAAGGAGCTTACTAATAAGCTTGCTTCCGCTAAGATAAACAGCAACCTTAAGGGATGTATGAACAGAGAAGCCACGGCATGGAATAAACTTAGCAAGACGATAAACGAGTTTGACGCCAACTACCTGTACTTGGCATGGTCGTTAGGTGGTACTATGGGGGATATATACAAGGCTAATGCGCCAGAGGATATAGCCTTTATAAGGATGTCATGCCTGAAAGATGATTACGCCACTTTATGCCAAGGTGAGCAGGAAGACATAACGACGAAGCTGTACACGGCAACTAAACGGATTGGCGACGAGGCTATAAAGATCACCAAGCCTTTAGCGTATACGCTACAAGACACATTCTCTCAGGAGAGTATAAACGGCTATATGGGCAGAAAGGTATACGATAAAGTATACCAAGAGGCTCTTGATAACATAGAGACGATGCTACGACTGCTGGACGTTTGGATTAGTAAACGCGAAGCAGTAAAAACAAAGCTGCCCACGAACGTGCAGGCAGCTTATGACCATCACACCCATAAGGTGATAAATTCTTTAGTGCTTCATATCATTGACTTGCAATGTGACTGATACGGATTAAAGCAAGTTGTTACTCTTTACCTTCACCGTAATAGTCGTTCCACTCCTCAAGTGCTTTCTTCCAGTCGGTTGTTTCGTTCTTTATCTCAGCGTTTTCCAACAGCTCTTGCTCCGCGTCACGCTGCTTGTCACGCTCTCGCTTCTCTTTCATCGCAGCTATAGTGGCATCGTCGAGTATCACGATTGCCCTGCGTTCAATAGCGGCATACAGCTCGTTAAGCCCAAACTTCTTGCCAGGCTCATTAAAATCGGAGATGTTAAACTCGTAATCTACACGTAACTCATGGCGAATTGCCTTGTCTTTAAGGCGATTCGCCCTTTCTTTCAGCTTGAGTAGCTTTGCTATAGCGAGTATCTCGCTTTCTGAATATTTATTTCTTCCCATATCGTCTTGGTGATAATATCTTTAATACAACAATATAAGTCCCGCAAATGCCGCATATACTATCATGCGAATAGGATTTACCTTTACTATCTTCACACCAATAAAGGTGGCTAAAAAGAGCACAACGGAAATCCAAAAGTGCCACGGTGAATGTGACGGAGCATCGAAGTTCTCGCTGTTACACAGTAGAAGTGTAGCGGCACCAAGAAGACCTACTACTGCAGGGCGTAGTCCTGTAAATACGCTTTGTACTGGCTGAGAGTTCATATACTTCAAGAACATCTTGCTTATCAACAGCATTAGGATGAAAGACGGCAGTATTAGCGCAAAGGTTGCTGTGATACTGCCAAGGATTCCTAACAACATACTGTCTGTAGCGTGATGTACGGCGGTATAACCGCAATATGTTGCACTGTTGATACCAATAGGTCCTGGAGTCATTTGCGATATTGCCACGATGTTGGTAAACTCCGCTGACGTCATCCAGTGATGGTTTATGACTACCTCATGCTGTATTAACGACAGCATACCGTAACCACCTCCGAAACCAAAGGCACCTATTATAAAGAACGTATAGAATAAAGTTAAAAAAAGCATATATTCAAATTGTGGTACGTAATGTATTTTTCTGTACTTGCTTTGTCACGGTCTGTATGCAGAAACACATTCTGACACGACACCAATTACGAGCTGTTTTGTTTTTTATCAACGCTTATTTCCTATTCACTGGGCTTAATAAACTGCCCGTAGACATACCCTCCTAAACCAGCAGCGAGTATGATATATATAGGGTTTACGCCGAGAAGCCATATCAACATTGCCGATACTACAGGTATCCAGCAATTCATTAGGTTGATGCCCGCACTCTTTGCCATGTTCCAAGTGGGCACGGCTATTAAGGCAACTACCGCTGGTCGTATGCCAGCAAAGGCTGCCGCTACCCAAGGTACATCCTGAAAGTTCTGAAAGAACATCGCTATCGTCAAGATGATTAGTAATGACGGCATGGCTGTTCCTAACGTTGTGACTGCCGCTCCAGTTATACCTCTAAGCCTATAACCTATGAATATAGAGAGGTTTATGGCGAAAACGCCAGGGCATGACTGTGCTACGGCTATCAAATCAAGAAACATATCCTTGTCTATCCACTTCCGTTTATCTACGACTTCTGCCTCTATAAGCGGTATCATGGCGTAACCACCGCCCAATGTGAATAATCCTATACGAAAGAATGTAAGAAAGAGTAATTTATTCATAGTCTGCAAAGTTACTAAAATAATTACCGACAGCCAAAAAAATTACCGCAATTATTTCGTCATATGCATCTTCTGTGACAAGATTATGATAGATAACGCATTATCATCATGATACAATCAAAAGGTCGTATTTCATGATTTATCACGAAACACGACCTTTTTCCGTATTCTTTAGGCATCTATTTTAATGCCATTATCTTGCTTACTTAGAGTGCTTCTCTATCCACAGGCGAGCGTTTACGAATGCTTCGTGCCATGGAGTTACCTCGTCTGAGAGACGACGTGACTCTGGATAGTAACCACATTGCCATGGGAACTGTGTACGCTCTGGGTGTGGCATGATTGCGAGGTGACGTCCATCCTTTGACGCTATGGCAGCTACGTCATAGCAAGAGCCATTAGGATTGGCTGGATACTCGCTGTGGTTGTACTTAGCAGCAACGTTATACTCGCTCTCAGCCAATGGGAGATTAAACTTACCTTCACCATGTGCTACCCAAACACCTATCTTCTGACCGCTCAATGAGCCGAGCATTACGGTGTCGTTCTGTGGTATTGCAAGTGTAACGAAGGTTGACTCGAACTTGTGTGAGTCATTATGCAACATCTCAGCATAGTCCTTAGCGTTGTTAACGGCATGGTCATTGTTCAGCAATCCGAGTTCTACCATCAACTGACAACCGTTACATACACCGAGTGACAGTGTGTCCTTACGTGCGTAGAACTTGTCGATAGCTTCCTTAGCCTTAGGGTTATAGAGGAAGGCACCAGCCCATCCCTTAGCAGAACCGAGCACGTCTGAGTTAGAGAAGCCACCGCAGAAGGCTACGAGGTTAACGTCTTCCAGTGTCTCACGACCTGCAATGAGGTCGGTCATGGTTACGTCTTTCACGTCGAAGCCTGCCATATAGAATGAGTATGCCATCTCGCGCTCAGAGTTAGTTCCCTTCTCACGGATGATAGCAGCAACAGGACGCTTGCCCTCCGGACGTGGAGTTGCCTTGAGAGGAGCACCGCTCAGTGACCACTCTACCGGTATATTCTTGTAGTTTGCATAACGTTCAGCAGCCTTTCCGTTGAAGCTCTGACGACGATCGAGCAGATATGATGTCTTGTACCATACGTCACGCAGTTCGTCTATGTCGAATTCTAAGCAGAGTTCACGGTTTGCTATCTCAGCGTTAGGCACTGACTTGTTGCTCTGGTGACGCTTGATGGTGAGTTTACGTGCCTCCTGTGGCACACCTATCTTAGCGTAACCTACGCCTGCATCCTCCAGAATCTTCTTTACACGTGGTGCGTCTGCGTCGCTAACCTGGATGACAATACCTGGGTTTTCAGCAAAGAGCACTTTAACGATGTCGTCTGCTTCTATCTTGTCGAGGTCGAGAGCGAGACCTCCCTTGGTGTTAGCGAATGTCATTTCGAGCAGTGTTGTGATGAGACCACCAGCCGAAATATCGTGACCTGCGAGCACAAGTCCCTCGTTAACGAGCTTCTGTACTGCCATGAAGGCATCGCGGAAGTATTCTGCGTTCTTCACTGTTGGAACGTCAGAACCTACCTTACCCTGTGTCTGAGCAAAGGCAGAGCCACCGAGTTGCAGTGCGTCGAATGAGAAATCTATATGATACAGGCGTGAAGCCTTTACATTCTTTATTACAGGTGATACCACCTTGCGTACGTCAGACACCTCACCACCAGCACTTACGATAACTGTTCCTGGTGCGATAATCTTCTTTCCGTCGTGGTACTTCTGTGTCATTGACAGAGAGTCCTTACCTGTTGGCACGTTAATTTGCAGTTCGCAGCAGAAGTCTGACAGTGCTTTTACTGCGGTATAGAGGCGTGCGTCTTCGCCTTCCTGTGCACGGCAAGGCCACATCCAGTTAGCACTAAGCGAGATGCTGTCCATGCATTCTGCCATTGGTGCCCATACAAGGTTGGTCAATGCCTCAGCAACTGAGAGCACACTACCTGCCGCTGGGTCTGCCAGTGCTGCCTGTGGAGCATGGCCGAGTGATGTAGCGATACCCTTCTCACCCTGATAGTCGAGTGCTACAACGCCACAGTCAGAGAGTGGCAACTGCAGTTCGCCCTGACACTGCTGGCGTGCTACGCGTCCTGTTACGGAGCGGTCTACCTTGTTTGTCAACCAGTCCTTACAAGCAACAGCCTCCAGTTGCAATACGTTCTTTAGGTATTCCACCAACTTTTCGTTAAGGGTGCTGCTGGTAGAGAGTCCTGAGAGGTCGTATGTTGCTACGTCATAGTCACGACGCACGGTTTTGTCTACCATGTATGTTTTAGGTGATGAACCGAACATCTGCTCTACAGCGAGGTCGAATGGGCGCACTCCGTCAGCCTGTTCAAAGGCAAAGCGGTGGTCGCCAGTTGTCTCACCGACGGTGTACATTGGTGCACGCTCACGGTCAGCAATCTGCTGTACGTGCTCTATAGCACTCTCGTCAATGAGCAATCCCATGCGCTCCTGTGACTCGTTGGCAATGATTTCCTTTGCCGAAAGGGTCTTATCGCCTACAGGCAGTTTGTCCATGTGTATCAATCCGCCACACTCCTCAACGAGTTCTGACAGACAGTTTACGTGACCTGCGCTGCCATGGTCGTGGATAGAGACTACTGGGTTGGTGTCTTCCTCACCCAATGCGCGGATAACATTGTATGTTCTCTTCTGCATCTCAGGGTTAGCACGCTGCACAGCGTTCAACTCTATGCCGCTTGAGTAGCGTCCTGTCTCTACTGATGACACTGAACCGCCACCGAGACCGATGCGATAGTTCTCACCACCCATAACGACTACCTTGTTGCCTGGCTGTGGTTCGCCCTTCAGGCAGTCACGCTCTATGCCGTAGCCTACGCCACCTGCAAGCATGATAACTTTGTCGTAAGCATACTGTTCGTTCTTCTCCTGATGCTCAAAGGTGAGCACTGAACCGCAGATAAGTGGCTGACCGAACTTGTTACCGAAGTCTGACGCACCGTTAGATGCCTTGATAAGTATCTGCTCTGGTGTCTGATACAGCCACTGACGTACAGGCATTATCTTCTCCCACGCTTGGCAATCCTTGTCGTTGCTCCATGCAGGAGTGTTAGCAGGATTGTTTGCTGGCACGTGGTCTTCGTTGTTCTTACGTGGGTAAGAGGTCATATACACCGCTGTACCTGCTATAGGCCATGAGCCTACACCACCGCCCATACGGTCGCGTATCTCACCGCCCGTACCTGTAGCGGCACCGTTAAACGGCTCTACCGTTGTTGGGAAGTTGTGCGTCTCAGCCTTGAGCGAGATAACACTCTTCACCTTCTTAATAGCATAAAAGTCTGGTTTGGTGTGGTCTACGGGTGAGAACTGCTCAATCTCCGGACCAGCAGCGAAAGCAACATTATCTTTATAAGCAGAGAGAATTTTGTTAGGATTCTCCTGAGTGGTTTTCTTAATCATCTGGAAGAGGCTTGACTCTTTCTCTTCTCCATCGATGATGAATGTGCCACCGAAAATCTTGTGGCGGCAGTGCTCTGAGTTAATCTGCGCGAAGCCGAATATCTCTGAGTCGGTAAGCGGACGACCGAGTTGTCCCTCCACCTTATGCAGGTAGTCAATCTCTTCCTTTGACAGTGCGAGACCTTCCTGCTCATTGTATTCTTCAAGGTTCTCTACGTGCTTGATAGGCTCTGGCTTGATGTTCACGGTGAATATTTCCTGATTCAGTCCGTTGTACATACGCTGCAACATTGGGTCGAACTCAGCGTCGGCAGAACTTACGGGGAAGTATTCCTCAATGCGTGACACTCCTTTAAGAGCCATATTCTGCGTTATCTCCACAGCGTTTGTGCTCCACGGTGTTATCATCTCGCGGCGTGGACCAACGAAATATCCGTCAATACTCTGTGCGTCGAGCAGTGTGGCATTGCCATAAAGCCAGCACAATTCCTGAGTTTCCTGTTCATTGGGCTGATGGTTTATCTCAGTCGCAATGATGTGGTCTGAAGGTGTCTTGAAGAAAAGAACCATGTTTTTATGTTGTTTTGGTTATTATTATTCTTTCCAGTTTTATTCAGAAAAGTGTATTTACGTGCAAAGTTAAGGATATTTTCTGAAAGGAGCAAGAAATATTCTTATATTCATTCACTTTTTTCTTTGAATACTATTTCCCTTATCTTACTTCCCAGCCTTCTATCGTTCCGGTCTTTGAAGAGAAGTTACAGCCTATCCGGTGTACTCGTTTTTCGCTTGCCTCATACTCACGGGCATACCCCTTTCTCTCTATTTGAGCAATAGCCTCTTCTGCCGAGCCATCAAGTTTGAACTCGAAGATATATACATCCTTAGAGGTTTCTACTATACTGTCTACCCTACCTTCGCTTTGTTCCTTTTCCACGAATATTGTGTAGGAACTTATCATGCGCAGAATGAGATAGAAGGTGTATTGAAAATAGCGTTCTTTCTCACGCTCATCGTCCTTGCGGCGCTGTGAATATGGGATACTTGCAAGGAACGAGGTGAAGAGTTTCTTTAGTTGTTCCAAGTCGCCTTCTTCCATTGTTCTTACCACCTGCACGACCCACGCCTCTGGTTCTTCTTTGGGTTTCAAGTAATTTGAAGCAACCAATGTCACAAAACCATTTCTAACCTCATCGTTTGGAAAGTCCAAGAGATATGAATTCGTGAGTCGATTAAACTTCTTGATAGTGAGATAACCACTTTGATAAATCATCGGAAGTGGTGCTTCTACATCTGCCCTATAATCCACGAACTTGCTCGTAGGATAGTACTTATTGGTCATTTCGTTCAAATTCTCATTACAATGCGCTAACAGACGAACGAGATAGGTTGGCGACCCTGTCTTAAACCAATAGTCGTCTATCCACATCTCATTGAAAGCACGCAATACGCTGAAAGGATTGTACACGCCAACTAACCTACGACTGAAATGATACCCATCAAACTGACGTTTCAATTTGGCTTTCATCTCGTCTTCCGTTAGTTCATAATCCACAGCCATCTCCTTTATTTGTTCTTTGAAGACCGTATGCAGTTCTTCCTCGGTTATGCCGAGCAAGGTATCGTATCGTGCAGACAAACTAATATCATCGGGCTGATTAAAGCCGCTAAACACACTAACCTGCGAGAATTTTGTAACACCTGTCAGCAATACAAACTGCAGATGTTCATCGGCTTCCTTAAAGACTGAGTAGAATCCTTTTAGCGTGTTGCGATTACAGTCTTCCAATGTAATACGGCTTTCATTGACTGTGACATACATTTCAAGATCCATCACGTCCAATAAAGGCTTATCATATTCGTCTATCAACACTACCACAGGCATCCCTGTCTTTTCATGAGCAGCCTTTATTACTGCACTAAACCGACTGCCTAAGGTCGTCGCATAAGGCGATTTACCGTATATTGCCTCTTGTTCCTCGACAAATCCCATTAAGACTTTCTCTAATTCCCCTTCCCGCGTGAAGTCTTTTCCGTTGAAGTCTATATGAAACACAGGGTATTTTTTCCATTCTGTTTCTAACCCCTCAATAGCAAGCCCCTTGAACAGTTCCTTATTTCCATTAAAATAACACTTTAAAGTGGAAACAAGCAACGACTTTCCGAACCGTCTCGGACGACTCAGAAAGTAAATTTTCCCATTCTGAACCAAATCGTAAATTAAACTGGTTTTATCGATATAGAGATAATTTCCATTAACGATTTGCTCAAAGGTCTGTATGCCTATCGGGTATTTCATATCTATTCTTCTGCTTTATTGCGCTATTCTTTATCCACCACTACAAGGGCAGCATATTTTTATTTTTTTCGCAAATATAGTAAAAATATTTAGACTGAGCAAATGTATAACGTTATTTTTAGAAAAACATTGGCTACTCTTTTCCTCTTTAGTAATATTGAAAAAATAACTTACGCAGTTTTCACCTTAGATTGCTAAGATATTTTGGGGATATGAAGATGGAGCGATGCGAGCATCGTGACTGATGAATAGCCACAAAATAGCCAGCAAGATGAGATAAAAAATGCGTAAGAAGACATTACTCTAACAATATAAAAATTGAATAAGTTATTTTTTTAATATTACTTACTTTTACTTATCTTATATTTCTTCACGTCAAAACAGAAAACCCTTCCTAAGACCATATTTCCTTTTCTCCTTCGCCCTACCCCATTTCTGTCATCACGACGTCATATTGCCTATTAACCCGTAAAAACGAGATTATCATTTTACAGTTATTTCCTGCTTTGTCGTTTTTGCCCGTTTATCTTGCAAAAGCATACGCTTTCACTTTACTATCTCTATCTAATCATCTCGCAATCTCACTGCTTTCGCTAAGTAATCAGGGGCAAATCGTGAGTTTTTTTGTTACATCCAACAGTTTATACGACCATTAATACTGCGCATTAGGGCATTTTTGAAAACTCACAGAGTTTCTCCCTTTGACGTTATCGTAAAAATCCTACAATACAAACTATTAATAATGCCTTTAGAAATGACACACGACACCCCCTTCTTACCGTCTCTACAACAATGGTTCATCATGGAGCCAAGATTTCCAACCTCGGACTTTTTTTTTACATTAATCACCGTCAATGCTAATATATTGCCTGCTATTACTGTCCGAACAGCAGCGTTATCAGCGGTATGGTAATGATGGAGCCAACGGTTGTAATGAACGTGACCTCGGTGATGAGCGAGGGATTGCGCCCATACTTCATGCAGAACATCGTGCCAAACGATGCCACAGGCATGGCTATAACAATGGTGTTGATATCGTTCACGATATCGCTCACACCACACACTTTAAAGAGGGAATATATCGTCAGTGGCACTACCGCCAGCCTAAGGAATGATACGAGATACACCTTGGGGCTGCCCACGATTTCCTTTAGTGGCATACGAGCCATGGCTGAGCCGATAATCATGAGAGCCGCTGGCACCGTTATGTTGCCGACCATCGTGACAGGGCGGGCTATTATGTCGGGAGTCTTGACGTTGAGGGCTACCAACAACGCGGCGATGAAAGCAGCCATCATGCCTGGTCCGAACAACACTTTGAGGTTGAGTTGCCGCAGATTGTGCTCGCCCTTGATGAGCATCACGCCTGCTGTGAAGATGAAGAACGTGTTGGGCATATTGAGCAGGGCAGCATAAAATATCGCCTTCGAACCGAATATAGAGGCTACGATAGGGTAACCTATGAAACCTACGTTTGCAAACATCAGCGCAAAGCCTATCATGCCCCGCTCCTCACGGTCTCGACTAATGAGGTGTGGCACGTAGAAGCCGAACACCAGAAGCAGAATGTAGGTAATAAATCCTACGCCGAGGAGTGGAAGGATAAGAGTGCGGTCGGGCTGCTCGTCGCCCATCACAGAAGAGAGGATAAGGGCAGGAGCCGCTATATCGATGACTATCGACGATAACTTCTGGTCGAACTTGTCGCCCATATATCCCATTTTACACAGCACATAGCCTAATACCACGATGATGAAAAGGATCACCATCACTTCCAAATTTTCCATTGTCTTTATTGTTTTTTCACAAATATAACAATAATATCTGATTTATGGGCATAGACGAGGAAAAATTAACAAAGTTTGGACGAAAAGTAACTATTCAGCGGTAGTTACGAAAGATTAATGATGATGTTAGATTAACAGTGATAATTCCACGAAGTGCCTGAGCATCCGTAGGAGCGCAAGAATGTTTTTATTTACAGCCTTTCCGTCTGTTACACTCCTTACAAAGCATTTGACAGTTCTCTATGGTTGTTCTTCCGCCATCACGCCACGGCGTTATATGGTCGCCTTCCATAAACTCAATATCAAACTCCTTACCGCAGAGGGCACATTTGTGGTTCTGCTTCTCCCATACTGCAAGTTTCATCTTGTCGGGAAAGGCACGAAGGTCGAGGTAATGCTCATCACCCGTCAACACATACGGTATTATACCTCCTTGCTTTTCTATCTCATCATCGCCTATGAGTTTGCTTATTCTTCTTTCCATCGACTCTATATCGAGTGGCACCTCATGGTATTCATCATAGAATCTTGCCCAGTCTAAGCCCTTCATTATCTTCTTGAACTTTTTTATATTAAACATAGAAAGTGTCCAGTTCAGCACATTCTGAAAATAAGTCCATAACTGTCCCGCATTAATGTCATGCTGATGTGTTGCCATATAGCCAACTACTGTCTGCGGTTTGCCACGACGTGTCTCATGGTCTGCCATCCACGCCAAGGCTTTCTTAAAGAAGTCTTGGCGTATGGGCGAGCCATTGACAAGGTCTTTACCAAGGCGATAGGCTGCACAGTTATTCTTTGAAAAACGTCTCTTAGCGTCACTAACAAACGGTCCAGCGTAGATGGCATTGCGTATCTCTTGTTCGTTCAGCGGTTTTCCTGCGATATTGATTGTTTGGAACCACTCAAGTTTTTCTGACTCTTCACCTTCGCACACGTAAACGGTCAGTTCATAGTTGAGGATTTTTGTCTGAACATCTACTGGTTGATTAAAGAAATTTTTGAAGTCAAACGCAAACTTGCCTGCAACATACTCGCACAGCGACAGCGTGCGCTGCTGTCCGTCCATTACTTCGTATGGGCACTCTGCGTCGTCACTACGTTTAACCCAATACATCACGTTGAGCGGATAGCCTTGCAGTACGGTATTTATTACGGCTTGCTGCTCTTTTTCGTTGTATATAAACTCGCGTTGATATGGCGGACGAATGTCAAGCAGACCGTTATATCCACGCACTCCTTGGTCGTCATTGTCGATGTAGCCCTTGGTTATATCGCCTACGGTAACACTTATTTGTTTGATTGTCATCATACTCGAGGAAATTTATTACGAATTATAATTCTACTGTATTGGCGTTTTCCATTTATCACACCACACCCGCCTCTATCTTCTGGGTGCATTTTGTATCCCATTCCTTGTAAAATATCTTGAGGTGCAGAGGCTCTTGTATTACCGCTCGCCTGCCATATAATATCAAATTGAGCAGGATTATATTTATCTAAGAAAGTTATAGGGACACCCATCAGCCCTTCATAATCGTAAGGTATATCTTGAGTTCTACTAATATTTATCGCATTATAGTTATCATATTTGGGGTATTCGTCACTTGAAAAGCGGCACACTAATTCCATTTCTTCATTTCGTTTAGGTATTTCTAAATTAGTAAACCAATTCACTCCTGATACCCTAATCATATTTTCTTTGTGGTTATTGGCTGTCGCTGTGTCATCGTATGGAGAATAAAAGTGAGCCGCTGACCCCTTAAATCCATATCCAAGCCATACTTGATTATTCTTTATCAGTGGGAATACTTCCTTATATGTTATAGCATTTTGATGTCCTACGATAACAAACTTTTTCCCATACTCCATCAGTTGCCCTATATACTCACGAAAAAGGGAGAACGGAGGATTCGTTACTACCACATCTGCCTGCTTTAGTAGTTCTATACACTCCACGGAACGAAAGTCGCCTGTCGATAATGTTGACATAACGTTCTTGTCGTTTTGTAGAAGATAGCGTACGTCTGACAAGTCTACTGCACCGTCACCATTCTCGTCTTTTACCTCGGTTATCTCCACCTTGTATGCTATCTTCTTTGGTTCATCGTCGTCAAAGCCTTCAAAATGGAGCATCAACTCGTTGCCTTGCACTGGCGAACCGTTATAACAAGTGCAGATAAGTTTCTTCAATCCTAATTGATTGAAGCGAAGAGCGAAATACTTAAAGAAATTACTCTCATAGGGGTCGTCACAGTTGCACAGCACCACCTTACCACGAAAATGCTGCCAATAATGCTGTAACTCACGCTCAATGTCAGAAAGTTGAGTGTAAAACTCATCCTTCTTAGCCACTTTCGCAGCGTTCAAATTCTTGTTTGCCATAAGTATGATTGATAGTTTACGAAACAAGACATCGGCATACTACTATCAATCCGCTAAAACACAATAATGGCGTGATGCCTCTTATCGCGTTTAGCACGGGGCGGCGTAGGAAAGGAAGCCCCAGATCTACCACAAGAACACATCACGCCTATTGCGTGTATGCATTGCTTTATAAGGTAGATCGGGCGACTTCTTCCCCATACGAGACGTATGTATACGAGCCACCTGTCACATATTATTTCCGTGCTTGTTATTTCCAAATGAGTTTCCTACGCTCTTGGCTAAACGCGAAATAATAGCGAATGCTTTTTTTACCAACGATGTCTTGGACAAAGCACGAAGCCTAATCCGAGTGTAAAGGTACAAAGAATTATTGAAACACACACATTTTTCTTGACAAAACATCAAAAACAGGAATATTTTTACTATATTTGCACTCAAAAACAGAAACAATTTATCATCGAGATGAACAGCAGTATAGAAAGAAGGTTAGCCAGAAGAAACCATATATATCGCAAACGTATCCCTTACGGAATGATGAACTTTGTCAGCGTAAGGGAAAGGGATTGCTATTATGTTGACAAAACCTACTTTATAGAGGATATTGAAAGAGCCAATATGTTTTTCTTTTTTATCCGCCCACGTCGCTTCGGTAAGAGTCTAACGCTCTCTATGCTAAAGCAGTATTACGACGTTAACATGGCGGATAGGTTTGAAGAACTGTTCGGAGGACTGTATATTGGCGAGAATCCTACGCCAGAACACAATACATACCTAATTATTTCGCTGAACTTTGCCGTAGTGGACGCTAACCTCGAGAACTACAAGAAGAGTCTCGACGCACACTGCAATACGGAGTTTAACTTCTTCTGCGACGTATATTCGCAGTATCTTCCTGCCGGCATAAAGGAGGAGATGAACAAGAAGGACGGTGCAGCGGAGCAGTTGGACTATCTCTGCAAGGAGTGTAAGAAAAGCGGGCAGAAGGTGTACCTCTTCATCGACGAGTACGACCACTTTACCAATACTATTCTCGCTGAACCAGAATGCCTCAACAGTTACAAGGCGGAGACACACGGAACGGGGTACCTACGCAAGTTCTTCGACACCATTAAGTCGGCTACAGACAACACGTTGGAGCGTGTTTTCGTTACTGGCGTCAGTCCTGTAACGATGGACGACCTTACCAGTGGCTTCAACATCGGCACAAACTATTCATTGTCGTACGAGTTCAACGAGATGACTGGATTCACAGAAGAAGAAGTGCGCGATATGCTTACATATTACACCGACACTCTCAACTTGCACACTTACACGGTAGATGAACTGATAAAGTTGATGAAACCATGGTACGACAACTATTGTTTTGCTAAGGCTGCATACGGAAAGACAACGATGTATAACTCTAACATGGTTTTATACTTCATTGATAACTATATCAGAAATTGCGGAGCAATACCAGAAAACATGATAGAGGAGAACATACGCCTGGACTATAACAAACTACGTATGCTCATTCGCAAGGACAAAGAGTTCGCCCATGACGCCTCTGTCATACAGCAACTCGTAGAGGACGGTTTCGTAACGGGTGACCTAAAGACAGGTTTCCCTGCAGAAACAATAGCCGACCCTGACAACTTTGTGAGCCTACTGTATTATTTTGGCATGGTGACCATCGACGGACAGCACAAGGGTAAGACCAAGTTCGTCATTCCAAACGAGGTGGTGCGCGAGCAGATTTTCAGATACCTTCTCGACACTTACAAAGAGAACGATTTGGAGTATAATGCCTACGAAAAAGGTAACCTTGAGAGTGAATTGGCTTATGAAGCAAAATGGAAACCATACTTCCAATACATTGCCGACAGGCTGCACACGTATTCATCGCAGCGCGACCACCAAAAAGGCGAGTACTTCGTGCACGGTTTCACGCTCGCCATGACCTGCGACAATAAGTTTTACCGCCCTATCTCAGAGCAAGATACGCAAGAGGGGTATGCGGACATATTCCTTTGTCCACTCATAGACAACTTCCCCGATATGCTTCATTCATACATCGTGGAACTGAAGTATGCCAAAGCAAAGGACACTGACGCTCATGTGCAGCAATTATATCAAGATGCCATCACGCAGGTTAACCGCTATGCACAGAGCGAAGTGGTAACGTCTGCCGTCAAAAACACGCAACTGCACAAGATTATCGTGGTGTATAAAGGCACGGAGATGGTGGTTTGCGAAGAGGTATAGGCGCATATCAAGACAAATATTATCATAACATCATGACAAAACTACGCAGCACTCTCTGTGGCATAGCCCTCTGCTTTGCCTCAACCATATGCCACGCTGATAACACTTTCAGCAATCCCGTCATTGCAAACAGTGCCCCCGACCCTACCGTCATTAGGGCTGCCGATGGCAACTTTTATCTTTACGCCACGGAAGACACATACAATGTGCCGATATATAAGTCTACAGACCTCGTAAACTGGAGTCTGGTGGGCACGGTGTTCGATAACTATTCACGCCCATTATGGAACCCTGACGGGGGTATATGGGCACCAGACATTAACATAATTAATGGCAAATACGTACTATATTACTCGAAGTCAGAATGGGAAGGCGACTGGACTTGCGGCGTAGGTGTTGCCACTGCCGACAGTCCAGAGGGACCATTCATGGACCACGGCAATATGTTCATAAGCAAGGAAATAGGCGTTCAGAACTCCATCGACCCGTTTTACATCGAGGATAATGGGCACAAGTATCTCTTTTGGGGCAGTTTTCACGGCATCTACGGCATAGAACTTACAGACGATGGACTACGTATTAAACCTGGCGCACATAAGAAGCGCATAGCTGGCAACTTCATGGAAGGAACGTATATTCATAAACGCGGAAAATACTATTACCTCTTTGGTTCTCAAGGCTCATGCTGCTTCGGAGCGAAGAGCACATACAGAGTGGTGTACGGACGTTCAGAGAACCTATTTGGACCATATAGAACAAAGGCAGGTAAACGTATGCTAAGTGGACACTATGACGTTATGCTTCACGGTGATACACTCGTGACAGGCCCTGGTCACAACGGAGAGATTGTAACAGACGACGCAGGTACCGATTGGATGCCTGTGCACGGATATTCCACTAACGACCCAGACAAAGGACGACAGGTATGGCTGGTGCGCATAAACTGGAAGGACGGATGGCCCTACGTGGACAACAGCGTAGTAGCAAAGAAAGACAAGAAGCCTGTGTTTTGATAACATTGGACTCCGCTGAATGTGCTTTTTCGACCTATATTTCCGCATAAGACGCACAAGAAAACTGCCTTATGTCATTTTTACAGTTATTATATTAAAAAAAACTCAAATAGACTTGTTAATTTTATAAAAAAGCAGTACCTTTGCATCAAGTTTATACATATTTTATAAAAAAGATGCAGGATATTAGAAACATCGCCATCATCGCACACGTAGACCACGGTAAGACAACTCTCGTGGATAAGATGATGCTCGCAGGTAAGCTTTTCCGTGAAGGACAGGACAATTCTGGTCAGGTACTTGATGCCAATGACCTTGAGAGAGAAAGAGGCATAACGATACTTTCAAAGAACGTATCCATTAACTGGAAAGGAACAAAGATTAATATTATCGACACTCCGGGACACTCTGACTTCGGTGGTGAAGTGGAGCGAGTGCTCAACATGGCTGACGGCTGCATATTGCTCGTTGATGCCTTTGAGGGTCCTATGCCACAGACACGTTTTGTGCTTCAGAAGGCTCTACAGATAGGTTTAAAGCCTATCGTGGTAGTAAACAAGGTGGATAAGCCTAACTGCCGCCCAGAAGAGGTGTACGAAATGGTCTTCGACCTTATGTTCTCTCTCAACGCAACCGAGGATCAGCTGGACTTCCCAGTAGTATATGGCTCTGCGAAAAACGGATGGATGGCTGAGGATTACAGCAAACCAACAGACAACATCGACTATCTTCTCGACAAGATTGTAGAGATTATACCTAAGCCACATGTGGAAGAAGGTACTCCACAGATGCTTATTACTTCTCTTGACTATTCAAGTTATACTGGCCGTATCGCCGTAGGTCGCATCAAACGCGGCACTTTGAAGGAGGGAATGAACGTTACTATCGCTCACCGCGACGGCTCTATGGAGAAGACTAAGATTAAGGAAGTTCACGTGTTCGATGGTATGGGACACACAAAGGTGCCCGAAGCCGAGAGCGGTGACATCTGCGCTATAATCGGATTGGAGAAGTTTGAGATAGGTGACACTATCTGTGACTTCGAGAACCCAGAGCCATTGCCACCTATTGCTATTGATGAACCTACAATGTCAATGCTCTTCACCATCAACGACTCTCCTTTCTTCGGTAAAGAAGGTAAGTTTGTTACGTCACGCCACATTAACGACCGTCTGCAGAAGGAGTTGGAGAAGAACCTCGCTCTGCGCGTAAGACCATTTGAAGATACTACTGATAAGTGGATTGTCTCAGGTCGTGGTGTGCTGCATCTCTCTGTGCTTATCGAGACAATGCGTCGTGAGGGCTACGAACTTCAAGTGGGTCAGCCACAGGTTATCTACAAAGAGATTGACGGAGAGAAGTGTGAACCTATTGAGGAACTGACCATTAACGTTCCTGAGGAGTTTGCTTCTAAGATGATAGACATGGTAACTCGTCGTAAGGGTGAGATGACATCCATGCAGACTATGGGCGACCGCGTCGACATAGAGTTTGACATTCCTTCACGTGGCATCATAGGTCTGCGTACCAATGTGCTCACAGCAAGCCAGGGTGAGGCTATCATGGCTCACCGCTTCAAGGAGTATCAGCCATACAAGGGCGAGATAATACGCCGCATGAACGGTTCGATGATTGCCATGGAGACAGGTAACGCCTACGCTTACTCTATCGACAAGCTGCAAGATCGTGGCAAGTTCTTTATCGATCCAGGCGACGATGTTTATGCTGGTGAGGTAGTTGGCGAGCACGTTCACGACAACGACCTTGTGATAAACGTTACAAAAGCTAAGCAGCTTACTAACACTCGTGCTTCAGGTTCTGACGACAAGGCACGCATTGTGCCTAAGACTGTCCTCTCATTGGAAGAGGCTTTAGAGTACATCAAGGCTGACGAGTTGGTTGAGGTAACACCTAAATCTATGCGTATGCGTAAGATCATCCTCGACCATTTGGAGCGTAAACGCGCTAATAAGGAATAGTTCCTAATCAAAAATACATAATGTTTGGTAGTCTGCACACAGAAGAACAGGCTTCATGTAGGCTGCCAAACATTATTATTACATCTTTTTATATTTGGACTATATATCATATCGGATTACCTAAGTATCCATTTTACTTCGCTATACTGAAAATACCTCAACACGAAACGATGCTTCGTCTTTTTATAGAGAGATAATAATAAATAAGGAGAGAGAAAGAATTTTACTGTCCCCGAAATAAGTTTAACGACTAATACAATACACTTTGGAAACGAAATCAATCGCTATATCATTGGGACTGGCTGTTATCGCGGCTACCAACACACAAGCACAAACTACAAAGACAAATAACGTCAATGACGATGACAAAGAAACGAACGTGATGATTGAGAATATCACCGTCACAGCACCACGTGGTATTGCGCGTAAAACGCCTATAGCCATGAGTAACGTAGACAGCAAACAGGTAGAAGAGAAACTTGGTAACAATGAACTTCCTGAGATGCTGAACCAGACTCCTGGCATTTACGCTACTAAGAACAGCGGTGCTTACGGTGACTCTAAACTAAATATGCGTGGTTTCCAGAGTTCTAACGTTGCTGTAATGGTTAACGGTGTTCCTGTCAACGATATGGAGCACGGTGGTCTTTACTGGAGTAACTGGGCAGGACTGGGCGAGATGGTGCGCTATATGCAGACGCAACGTGGTCTCGGTGCCAGCAAGGTGGCAGTGCCATCTGTGGGTGGTACCGTGAACATAGTCACCAAAACGGTTGACAGTAAGAAAGGTGGCTACGTGTCATACGCTGTGGGTAACGATGGATATAATCACATCT
>CAKQDQ010000021.1 GCA_934229335.1 uncultured Prevotella sp. | reverse complement strand
GATTAACGTCACAGCATTGCGTTCTTCTACCTGTGCTTCAGGAATACGAATATTCTTCACCGATACCTTCGCGTCAGCTAACGCACCACGTTCTTTTGCTTTTGGATTGCGATAACGTGGCGTTTTCTCCATATCTAATGGCGGTGGCAACGTCAACTGCATCTTTTTACAGCCTTCAATGAATAGCTCTGTCACGTCTTCATCATAGGCATGAAAGAATATTCTGCGGTAAGACACCCCTTCTACATTTGGCAATGGCGTCTCAATGTCATCGTCAGCCAGATATGCCCTCACCGCTGTCATTACGACATTATGCTCCTTCTTCGTCAGCTTATTGCCATATACGGTGTCCAAACACTTGCGATAAGTACCCATAAGCACCTTTCGTAACTGTTCGGTATAATCTCCATCGTCGGTAGAAGCTGGCAACAGCTCTACCCTTTTCTTATGCAACAACGATGTTATTATGTCATATTCGCTCTTATTATCAGCAATAACAGCGGTACAGTTACGTACCATCCATATTTGGTATGCAATGAGTTTAGGCAACTTTTCCTTCCAAAAGTCGATACCGACAAGCTCTGGTGACAAGCCACGGTGTAGCGATACTATTGACACTATGCTATGGTGTCTCGCCAATCGCTCTACCATCGCCGCACGCCAGTCCCACGCTCCATGCACGTGTATCACGTCAGGGCGCACAGACTTTATAGCTTTATCAACACTAAAGAAGAATCTAACGGGGGCGAACACATCACGCTTCTTGCTCCAGTGCAGCTGTCGCACAGTCACATTACCCTGGTCTTCCAACACCCTTACTACACTCTCATCAAGCGGAACACAGGTAACAAGGACATTCTCAGCTACCTTTGATGTAGCCATAATGATTGCCCTTACCATCTGTGTCTGCGGTCCTGCCGCATGAGTGAAATTTGTTATGTAATGAAGTATGCGCAATGTATGAAGTCTTTAAGGTGTTATGTAACGATAATTAAGCTCTACAACTTATGCGTAATGAAGTCGTTTCTATCAGCGAAAGCATACCTCAGTCGCATTATTATGTTACGATAGCCTAACGTTAAGTCCTGCATTACAGCCGCAAATGGACTGACGCAATCGAAATATCGTAACATGGGGCGATAGATAAAAGCGCGTTCAACGTTTGATACCACCCAAAAGAGCAAAGAAGCAGCCATCAATACGATGCCGTTAAGTTCTGGTAGCATCACCGCTGCATATATTATAGCCGCCAGAGTCAACAGATTATACAGATGCATAAAGCCTAAATCTACTCTACGAAGCCAGCGATAGCTTGCTGTTCTCCTCATTCCGCTCATAGCGTCAAGGGCAAACAACTGCCTCATGCGCCATCTCTTGCTTGATGGTTTAATGGCTTTCATCCATGCCTCAGGCTCTATTGCCAACGCACAAGCACCTTCTTTGCCGAACTTATTGACCAAGAACTCAAACTCAGCACGTGTATATTCCAGATTACCTCTAAAGCCACTGGCTGCGAAGAACTCGCTCTTACGCAACATTACCACCGACTGGTTGCTGCTGAATGGTGTTGCTTGTTGCGCCATTCTGAGGTTATACAACATGGTACGCACTTGGTCGTACCTAAAGTACGATGGACAATCATCGCCATACAGCGACATTCCAAGCACCATGTTGACATTGTCAGAGCAATGACGCGCCATGTTCTCCAGCCAATGTTCTGACGAAGGTATGCTGTGTACGTCGGTTACGAGCACCCAGTCATACCTTGCGGCACGTATACCAAGCGTTATTCCTAACTTCTTTCTACTCAAGTAACGCGATGTATCTGGCAGCATTGTATAGTAAAGATGTGGGTCGGAGGCGTGTAATTTCAATACGTCTTCAGACTCGCTATCACTTCTGTCTATCACTACTATTACCTGATAGTCGCCAGGATAATCCTGTGCCAACAGCTGTGGCAACACCTGCTTCAAATGAAAGGAGCTATCATGGTCGGTTAAAACTATTGACACAGGAGGCACACTGCCCCCATCAGCGTTGTCATCGCCACTCACCTCCTCTTCCTCTACTTTACGGAAAAAGGGTGAAAACAGCGGAGTCGCCAGTGCAAGCACCAGCAACACCGCTGCTATTATTATTATATTCAATGATATTATCATGGATATTATCATTAATTATTTTTTCTTCTGTATTCTTTCGGTCAACCTCAAAAGAGGTATCCCTTTGGCAATTTACGGCAGTTGTACTGACATGCCATAATCTCACCATAGGCTCCAGCAGAACGGAGGGCTATAATGTCGCCACGATGACACTCTGGCAACTTTTCGTTCTTGCCGAATACATCGCTTGACTCACATATAGGACCTACCACATCGTATGTCTCTTGTGGCGCGTTGCTGGTCAAATTCTGTATCTCATGGTGTGCCTCATAAAGCGCAGGACGTATGAGGTCGCTCATACCAGCGTCTACTATGACAAACTTCTTTACGTGAGCGTGCTTTACATACAGCACTTTTGTGATGAGAGAGCCCATCTGTCCTACCACAGCACGTCCCAGTTCAAAGTGTACCTGCTGTCCTTCGCGAAGCTTAAGATACTTTGCATACGTATCAAAATACTTCTTAAAGTCAGGTATTGGCTTTCCGTCTGGGTCAACGTATGATATGCCTAATCCACCGCCTACGTTGATATTCTTCACTGCTATGCCCTGCTTTTCTAACCTATCTTGCAACTCATTGACACGGTTTGCAAGTGCTTCGAAGTCACCCATCTCCAATATCTGCGATCCAATATGGAAGTGTAGTCCGATGAACTCAATGTTCTTCATCTGTGCAGCAGCGTTAATAGCTGTCTCCATGTCCTCCATAGCGATGCCAAACTTATTCTCGGCGAGTCCCGTTGTGATATTGGCGTGAGTATGAGCACCCACATTCGGGTTGATGCGGAAGCATACCTTAGCCACCTTTTGCTTTGCTCCTGCAAGCTCATTGATAATCTCTAACTCTTCCAGAGATTCCACATTGAAGCAGAATATACCAGCTTCCAAGCCCAAATTTATTTCCCAATCGCCTTTACCTACACCAGCATATACAATCTTATTGGCATCGAATCCAGCGTTAAGAGCCTGCTGTATCTCTCCTCCGCTTACGCAGTCTACGCCGAAACCAGCCTTTTGTATCTCTTTCAGCACATCGATATTAGCATTTGCCTTTATAGCATAATGTAGATGATAGCCGTCATGTTGCGCCAACTGAGCCTTGATAGTGTCAAGTGTTTCAGTCAACAACGCCTTATCATAGTAATAGAAAGGCGTCTCTATGTCCTTGAATTTTTCTATTGGGAAAGCCATTTTAGATATATGGGTAATTTGTGTTGTGATATATGGTAGTATAAATTCTGCCCCCTTCCTGATTTGAAGGGAGCAGAATATCTTTATGCATTGAAGAGTTTTGCAGAGAGATTCTGCAGTGCTTTCTTCTTGTCAGCCTCACGTATAAGGAATGAGATGTTGTAGTTAGAGCCACCGTAAGATATCATACGTACTGGTATGTTAGCCATAGCCTCTGTTACGAGTGTCTCAAATCCGACGTTACTCCAGTCGAGGTCGCCTACAACGCAGATGATACACATATCGGTGTCAACAGTAACGGTTCCGTACTTCTTCAGCTCATCCATTATTTTGTTAAGGTGAGTGTCATTGTCTATGCTTACGCTTACGCCGACTTCAGATGTTGTTATCATGTCAATCGGTGTGTTGTAAGTCTCGAAAATCTCAAACACCTTGCGCAGGAACCCTGTAGCAAGCAGCATACGTGACGACTTAATCTTTATGGCAGTGATATTGTCTTTAGCCGCTACCGCCTTAATCTTTCCACGTACAAGCACGTTGTCTACTACTGTTCCGTCTGCATCTGGGTCCATAGTATTCTTTATACGCACAGGTATACCTGCGTACTTAGCAGGCTGCACACATGTAGGGTGCAATATCTTAGCACCGAAGTATGCCAGTTCCGCAGCCTCTTCAAAGTTAAGCTGATGCACGGCATCGGTCTTATCCACGATACGTGGGTCGTTATTGTGCATACCGTCGATGTCGGTCCATATCTGAATTTCATCAGCCTGCAACGCAGCACCGATAAGAGAAGCGGTATAGTCTGAGCCACCACGCTGCAAGTTATCTACCTCATCATACGCGTTACGGCATACAAAACCCTGAGTAATGTAAATCTGGTAACCCTCGTTAGCCTTCATTACCTCTGCGAGATGTTCCTTTATGTATGTCAGGTCAGGCTCTGCGTTCTTGTCTGTACGCATAAAGTCCAGCGCATCAAGGAGCACTGTCTTCACTCCTATCTCGTTAAGATAGTTTGTTACCATATTGGTAGACATCACCTCACCCTGCGCTACAACGATTTTCTCTTCAAAAGAAGTGAATGTATCCTTTGTGAAAGAACGAAGATACTCAAACTCTTTCTTGAGGAAAGCAGCGGTTTTCTGCTTCATCTCATCGGTAGAATACAGGTTGTCTACGTGCGCCATGTATTTCTTTTCAAGGGCGTTGATAACCTCTTGCGCACCCTCTGGATTCTTCTTATAAAGATAGTCAGAAATTTCAACAAGAGTGTTTGTTGTACCAGACATGGCAGAAAGCACTACGAATGTAGGCTCGCCAGACCTTGTCACAAGCTGTGCCACACCCTGCATACGCTCTGGAGAGCCTACAGAGGTGCCACCGAATTTCATTACTTTCATTTCGATTCTATTTGTTATCTGTTGTTGTTTACTATTCTTCGTATTGGAACTGTTGTGTCACCTCGTTCAGTTTGCCGTCTGCACACTGATACACTACGCCGTGAAACCTTCTGAGCATCGGTATATTGTGTGTTGTTACTATCACAGCCGTACCTCTTGCGGCAATATCTCTGAACAGTTCCATAATGCTATCTGCTGTCTCTGGGTCGAGGTTACCCGTTGGTTCGTCGGCTAAGACAACCTTTGGAGCATTGAGCAGCGACCTTGCTATCGCTATGCGTTGCTGTTCACCGCCAGAGAGTTCGGTAGGCATTTTCTCCTCCATGCCCTGCATCTTTACAGCTTCAAGCACTTCAGCGATGCGCTTATCCCTCTCTTCACGTTTCTTCCAGCCTGTAGCTTTCAGTACGAACTCAAGGTTTCTCCCAACCGACCTATCGTTGAGCAGCTTAAAATCTTGGAATATAACACCGACCTCTCGCCTCAGCATCTGCACTTCTTTGCGCTTTATCCTCTTCATATCTCTTTTGAGGACTACGGCTTTCTTAGCCTCTTCCACGTCCAGCTCGCCGTACATGGTGCGCAACAAGGAGCTTTTTCCTGAGCCTACCTTACCTATTATATATATGAACTCCCCCTCGGCAGCGTGAAAGTTCACTCCACCAAGCACCACATTTCCGTCTTCGTGGCTTACCGTTACATTCTCATAGTCTATCAGCATGGTGCCATATATTTTGTTTATAATTCATAAAGCGAGTAGCAAGGCATAGCGTTACGCTCCTTTCTACTTAGTGTTTATGCCAACCTGGGTTATGTCTCTCTTGTAGTTCTTTAGCCATATCCTCGATACGGAGACCCTTTGAGGTAAGGAGTACGATAAGATGATACAACATATCAGAACCCTCGTAGATTAATCTATCGTTGGTACCGTTGCAGGCTTCTATTACGAGTTCGAGGGCTTCCTCGCCTACTTTCTGTGCCATACGGTTCAGACCGTCCTTAAACAGTGATGTTGTGTAACTGCCTTCTGGCATTTCCTCATGACGCTTCTCTATAAAGTCTTGCAGTTCACTAAGGAACAAAAGTGGATTTTTCTCTTCCATTATATTCTTTATGATATTTTGATAATTCGCTTATTATTTATTTTCTTCTCCCCAACAGGTGTCTGTTCCGGTATGGCACGTAGGTCCGTGAGGATGCACTTTGACGAGCAGTGTATCGTTGTCGCAATCCACCTTGATGTCTACAAGGTCCAAGAAGTTACCGCTTGTCTCGCCTTTCGTCCACAGCGTGTTACGTGAACGGCTCCAGAATGTTACCTTCTTCGTCTCTAAGGTCTTTGCCAACGACTCCTCATTCATATATCCGAGCATCAGCACATTCTTCGTTACGGCATCCTGAATGATGGTAGGCACAAGGCCGCCACCTTTTTCGAAATCTACCTTCATTTTCTTATTTCGTGATTTTGGGCAAGACATGGTGTCTTACCAAGTTATTACAATCTTACTGTCACGCCTTCATTACGCAACCATTGCTTCAGTTCTGGTATAGGTATCTCACCGAAGTGGAACACTGACGCTGCCAAAGCTGCGTCTGCCTTACCTATATTAAACACATCGCGGAAATGTTCTTTACAGCCTGCTCCGCCACTGGCGATAACGGGTATCGGCAGATTTTCTGCCAGCATAGCGAGTGCCTCGTTAGCGAAGCCCTGCTTTACGCCATCGTGGTTCATTGACGTGAAGAGTATCTCGCCTGCACCTCTATCGGCTACTTCCTTTGCCCACTCGAGCAGTGTGCGTTCTACTCTCACTCGTCCTCCGTTGACATAGCAATGCCACCCATCTTCATCGAGACGAGCATCTATGGCACATACACACACCTGCGAACCGAAACGGTTAGCTATTTCGTCTATAAACTCCGGACGTCTCAGTGCCGCACTGTTCACACTTACCTTGTCTGCACCAGCCGCAAGCATACGGTCTACATCCTCTATGGCGTTGATGCCACCACCCACGGTAAACGGAATGCTTATCTCACGCGCTACTCGCGTCACCATATCCGTAAACGTTTTACGTCCCTCATGAGAGGCGGTGATGTCAAGATATACCAACTCATCGGCTCCTACTTCACTGTATATTCTACCTAACTCTACCGGGTCACCGGCTGAGCGCAGGTTTACGAAGTTGGTACCTTTTACGGTTTCGCCATTCTTAACATCGAGGCATGGTATGATTCGTTTTGCTAACACTACTGTCTTATATTACGTTATTTATTAATATGCGACTATATAAACAGCCACTTTTTGTCGTGTAATTTTCTAAGGACTATTATACCCCTTTACGATTACATTGCTTTCGCATTACGATTGCATAGCTTTCGCACTACGATTGCATAGCTTTCGCACTGCGATTGCATAGCTTTCGCACTGCTATCAAGCCCTTTTAATTAGAGCAGTCCTTTCGCCCTTAGTTCCTGTACGTCTATGCGGCCTTCATAATACGCTTTTCCGAACACTACAGCAGGGATTTTCTCTGCATCAAGTGTCACGATGTCAGCGGTACTTGACACACCGCCTGAGGCTACAAGGTGCATCTCTGGATATTCAGCCATAATGTTTTTGTAAAGCTCTACGGCTGGTCCTGCCAAGGTTCCGTCCTTTGATATCTCTGTACAAAGAACGTTCTTCACACCATGCGCCACATAGGTTTTCAAGAAAGGCAACAGGTCTTCGCTTGAGTCTTCTTTCCAACCGTTGATGCTCACCTTACCGTTTCTCACGTCAGCACCGAGTATTATGCGCTCTGCGCCAAACTTGTCGAGCCAAGAAAGGAACAGCTCTGGGTGCGTAACGGCTACTGAGCCTACTGTCACCATTGCTGCACCAGCGTCAAAGACCTTCTGTATATCGTCTTCGGTCTTTATGCCTCCGCCAAAGTCTACCACGAGATTGGTTGCCTCTGTCACAGCTTTCAGCACGGCATCGTTTACCACGTGCTTGCTCTTCGCACCGTCAAGGTCTACCATGTGCAACCTTTTGAAGCCCAACTTCTCAAACTCTATAGCTTGAGCCACAGGGTCTTCATTATACACTTTCTTACTATCGTAGTCGCCTTTGGTCAGTCTTACGCACTTACCTCCTATCAGGTCTATGGCTGGTATGAGTTCTATCATGGTGTTATTTGTCTATATCTATAAAGTTTTTCAGTATCTGCCTGCCTACCATTCCGCTTTTTTCGGGATGAAACTGCGTAGCGAAGAAGTTGTCTTTCTGTAATGCTGCGCTGTATGGCTGTACGTAATCTGCTGTCGCTATGGTATTCTCACACAACTCACAATAGTATGAGTGTACGAAATAAACATAGTCTTGCTCGCCCAATCCCTTAAACAACGGACTGACGTTCTGTTCTGTCTTCAGTACTGGCGCTGTCTCCGCAAGGTGTAAGTCAAGAGAGTTCCACCCCATACATGGCACCTTTTCTTCGTGCACCTTAGGCTGAAAGCGTTTTACCTGTATAGGGAACACACCGATACAGTCGGTGTTACCTTCTTCACTATGCTGGCACAGCAGCTGCTGTCCCACACAGATACCGAGCACAGGCTGCTTTAGGTTGGCTATCACTTGATCCAAGTTTCGCTCTTTCAGATAAGCCATGGCACTGTGAGCCTCGCCTTGTCCTGGGAATATCACTCTGTCTGAGGTCATCAACTCTTCAGGATCGTCGGTCCACAGCGGCTCTATGCCGAGGTGCTTCATGGCGTTTATCACGCTAAAGATGTTGCCTGCGTTATATTTTACTATAGATACTTTCATTAAAAGTCTGTTCTGTAATTAAGTTGCAAAGTTACGAAGATTTTTCGATAACGCCAAATTATACCTATAAAAAAGCGAATTGCGATACTATAATGCTTTTCTCCGCTTTTCCTATCCCATAGGTTTCCAGCATCTTACCGTCTTCTACCATAGCTGCGGACAGCTGTTCTGCGAAATGTTTGCGGTCTTCAACATTCAGTAACTGTGTGTGTTTGCGCAATATCTCTACCGCTTGTGCGGCGTTTCCTGATGCCAGTTGGGCATAATATGCGTTTAATACGACTCCGAAATCTGCATAGTCCTTATCGGTTTGAAGTATCTTAGCGTATTGCTCTACAGCTTGTTCCACCTTGCCCGCATAAAGAAGTACCCAACCTAAGGTATTGATTATGTTCACGTCACCAGGGTTCTCATATTCTAATTTATAGACGTCGTTGACTACGCTCTCTGCCATTCCGTCCATAGTCATAGCCATGGCATAGTTGAGTACGTACGACTTGCGCTTAGGGAACAACGTGTGTAGGGCATCAAAATAGAACGCTGCCTTAGCATACTCGCCCGTAGTGTAACAGGCTCTTGCCATGCCTCTCATATTAGATGGCTCATCTGATTTCTGGCGGAGGCACTTGGAGTAACACTCTTTCGCCGTTTCGTAATCACGTATGCGCATCGCATATTCTGCCTTACAGAGCAATGCTTCATAGCCTTCCTTATCGTCGAAGCTATTGAGCAGTTGCACTACTGGCGATTGCATATTGGTTTCGTTACCTGTCCACAACGCTTCATCACGTAGCATACAGCTAAAGAGCGTCTTACGGGCAGCATCACTGATGTGTTTTCTTATCGACACTGTTGGACGATACTCCACTACCTCAGAAAAAGGATTATAGAAAGCCTTGCCTACAGAGTTGAGTTTGAAGAAGCGGTACATATCACGCAGATACTGCAAACGCACGAATGACGGTGTGGCTTGTTCTACTGTATTGCCCATTCCTAAAGGACTAACCTCGCCACTCTCTACGAGTTTCTTTACGTCATCTGGCATACTCTTATACACACTGCCGTAACCTAAAATAAAGGAATATTTGTCTGAATCGCAAAACGGACCTTTCTCTAACACGGTATCTACCAGTTTGCTGTTTCCTAACATCGTCATCACCTCTGAAATCATTGGATGTTCCTTCGTAAATGGCATGAACCAGTTGCCTATAGTTACAAAGAAAGGAAAACGCTTCATGGCACTGAAGCCTGAGAAGAAGACGTCGGAGCCGTTCTTCTGCATCTGTATCATTTTGTCCACACCAGACTTCACGGCGTCCATCATACGTTCATCGGCATTAGGGTCAAGGCTATCTTTCTCCTCATCTTTCTCTATAAAGCCGTTTTTGGTTATGCGGAAAGGCTGGCTGCGCACCAAGTTGGGCATGATATTCTTGTTTATCTCTGTCGCGTCAGACTCGGCTTTAGCACACGCCAAGAGCTGCATCTGCATGGCTATGACCTCTCCTGCCGCTCCTGGCACTGCCATTATCTCTTTGAAGACCGCATCGGCATCACTGTCTGACACATCTTGACGACTTGCGGCAAGAACGGCGCCAACAAGCGCACGCTGACGTAGCTTATCACTATCGCCAGCTTTATAGACGTCTATCAGGCATTGCACCTTGTCTATACAAAAGCTGTTCATGGCAGAAAGTCCTATTGCTGCTACCAATACTGAGGCGTACAGACTGTCCATTGTTAACAGTGCCGCAGTCCATTCCTCACGCTCTTTGCGCAACCAATAACCGGAAACGAGAAGGGCATTGAATGTCATGGCGAGGCAATCGTATAGCTCTTGCACTGTGGGTGCAGCGTCTATCTTCTGCAACACGGCAGCACCGTTGCCATAAGTGGTGTCTATTTCTCGGCAGGCAACTTTTAATATAGGGTTCTCAAGCAGTGTTTTTCTGATATGCAGGTCGTAATCTAACGCTACGATGCGTCGCGACAAGTCGGCGAATAGCTCCGCACGCTTCTCGTCGCGATAGCCCTTCAGCATGAAGTCGCACATATAACCAAACTCTGTGCGCAATGCTTCAAGCCGATCAGCATAGCCTTCTCCTGGATATGCAGCGACGACATCACGCAGCTCTTCTAATGCCTGTGTTACAAGTCCTTTATCTAACAGCGTTTTTATCATAACATTTCGTGTTACTCTTACCACTCTAAATATTTCAAATAATGCTTCTTGCCGTATCTCTTTATTGAGTCATTGGCTATCGTTATCGCTTGTTTAAACAGCTTAAACTGCTGCTGACGTGCCTTGGGACGCATTGATTCGCTACGCATAGCCAATACTCCTACAGGCTTTGACTTCACGTTTTCTATCACAGTAGCTCCCTGATTGCGTGCCTTTGTAGCAAAGGGCTCTGGCAGTAAAGCGGCATCTACGTTACCCGTTGTCAGCATATTCATTCTCACTTTGAGGTCTTCTACCTGTATTATGAACACTAACTGCCCTTTCTTTTGCAACGAGTCGATGGCTTGTTCTGCCAATCTGTGCGACTCACCATGGCTGTCTGCGGCTATATTCTTGTCGACAAGCTGGGCTATTCGAGTTATTCTGGCTTTCTTGGATGTCAAAAACAGCCACCGCATATCGGTATCCATACCTTTGTATAGCTTTGTGCCTCTATCCTGCATCTGTGACATCAAAACGGAATCTATCACCGCACCCTGTACCAACGAGTCTCGTAAGGCTATACGGCACTCGCTCATCGCACGGTAATGACGCAGACGTACAGACACACCAAGGGTATCAAAAAGCCGCAACTCCTTGGCGACTACTATCGGCAAACAGTCTTCTGTCGGCAAAACGCCTATCTTTAACGCCGCAGAATCTTCACGACGCTGCGCCTCTTGCTCCTCCTTCGACAAACGAGACGCCGTCTCTCCGTCGCGACAAGCACTGACCACGGAGAAAAGAACTGCGCAGAACACTATATATATTATTTTCTTCATTATGGGCGCAAAGGTAACAAATAATAGCGAAAACGCCGAGTAGAAGAACGATTTTTAACCAAAAAGCGGACTTTTTCGACATTTCGTTTCTTTAGAATGATAAAAATTAGTACCTTTGCAAACGTATACTCAGAAACTATGGCAAAAGAAAAAACCGCTTATGTTTGCGAAAACTGCGGACAAGAATCTGCTAAATGGATAGGAAAATGCCCGTCGTGCCATCAATGGAACACTTTTCGCGAGATAAAAATAAGTAGCGACAGCGGACAGCTTAGTGCTCGATCTGCCGCGAAAGAGGTTTCTATGGCAAGACGTGCAGCTGCTATTGGCACCAATATCACAGAAACGCAACACCACGTTTTGAGAAATAATGCCATGCGTCTGAAAGATATTTCCACCACAGCAGAGCCGCGAATAGACATGAAAGACGCAGAACTGAACCGCGTGCTTGGTGGCGGTCTGGTGCCTGGTAGCATAATTCTGCTTGGCGGTGACCCTGGTATCGGCAAAAGTACGCTGACACTTCAGACCATAATGAGGATGCAAGGGACGAACGTTCTCTACATCAGTGGTGAGGAAAGTGCGCATCAACTGCGCATGAGGGCTGACAGAATAGAGGGCGCAACCAACGAAGAGGTAATGATACTCTGTGAGACTTCTATCGAGAAGATATTTGAACAGATTAAGAATTGCGCCCCAGACCTTATCATTGTCGATTCTATTCAGACCATGGAAACGGAGACTGTAGACTCCGCACCGGGCAGTATCACGCAGATAAGGGAATGTGCTTCCGCGCTATTACGATTTGCTAAGGCGAGCGGAGTGCCTGTTATACTGATTGGTCACATCAATAAGGAAGGCTCTATTGCTGGACCTAAGATACTGGAGCATATCGTTGACGCCGTGATTCAGTTTGAAGGCGACCGCCAAGGCATATACCGCATACTGCGAAGCATTAAGAACCGCTTTGGTTCTACATCAGAACTCGGCATATACGAGATGCAACAGAACGGTCTACGACCCGTAAGTAACCCGTCAGAACTATTACTTAGTGACGACAGGGAGGGCATGAGCGGCATCGCTATCAGTGCGGCAGTGGAGGGTATGAGACCTTTCCTCGTGGAGACTCAGGCTCTTGTGTCGTCCGCGGCATATGGAACTCCACAGCGTTCCGCTACTGGGTTCGACCAAAGAAGATTGAATATGCTCCTCGCAGTGCTTGAAAAGAGAGTGGGATTCAAACTAATGCAGAAGGACGTCTTCCTCAATATAGCTGGCGGACTAAAGGTTACAGACATGGCAATGGACCTCAGTGTCATCGCAGCCGTTATATCAAGCAACCTCGATATGCCAATAGACGAAGGCTGGTGCGTATGCGGTGAGGTAGGATTGAGTGGCGAAGTGAGACCCGTCAGCCGCATAGAGCAGCGTATTCAGGAAGCAGAGAAGCTCGGATTCAGCGATATCATTATCCCGAAACGTAACATCAACGCCTTAAAGGGCAAACAGTTTACCATCAACCTGCACCCCGCAAGGAAGGTGGAAGAGGCTATACGGGCTTTGTTCGGATAGCTTCTCCGACATAGAAAAACGTAGTTTTGCATACAAATACACGTTTATTTGACATTTAGGAACTAAAATTCGGAAGATAAAAACAACCAAAACAATAACATAAACATTTTTAATTTTATGGCAGTTATTACAAAAGAAGCGGCTCTTCAGTATCATGAGAATGGCCGTCCTGGTAAAATTGAGGTAATGCCAACAAAGCCTTACCGTACTCAGACAGACCTTAGTCTTGCATATTCACCAGGCGTTGCTTTCCCATGTCTTGAGATTCAGCAGAACCCTGACGAAGTTTACAAGTACACTGACAAAGGAAATCTCGTAGCAGTAATATCTAATGGTACCGCAGTACTCGGTCTTGGCGACATCGGTGCGATGTCTGGTAAGCCAGTAATGGAGGGTAAAGGTCTACTGTTTAAGATTTACGGTGGTGTCGATGTCTTCGACATTGAGGTAGCAGAGAAAGACCCTGAGAAGTTCTGTGAGGCTGTTGAGAAGATCGCTCCGACCTTCGGTGGTATCAATCTGGAAGATATCAAGGCACCAGAGTGCTTCTATATTGAAGACAGACTGAAGAAAACGCTCGACATTCCTGTAATGCACGACGACCAACACGGTACTGCTATCATCTCATCTGCTGGTCTTATCAATGCACTTGAGGTCGCTGGCAAGAAGATAGAGGACGTGAAGATTGTAGTAAGTGGTGCAGGTGCCGCTGCCATCATGTGTACTAAGTTATACATCTCTCTCGGTGCACGCCGCGAAAACATACTGATGCTGGACTCAAAGGGTGTGATTACATCTGACCGCGAGAATCTTAGCGAGCAAAAGAAGTTCTTTGCTACTGACCGTCGCGACGTACACACACTGGAAGAGGCTATGCGTGGCGCAGACGTATTCCTTGGTCTCTCTAAGGGTAACGTGCTATCACAGGACATGATACGCTCTATGGCAAATAACCCGATTGTGTTTGCTTGTGCAAATCCTGTTCCTGAGATTTCATACGAGGACGCTATGGCTGCTCGTCCTGACGTGTTGATGTCAACAGGTCGTTCAGATTATCCAAACCAGATTAATAACGTTATCGGTTTCCCATACATCTTCCGCGGTGCTCTTGACGTAAACGCTAAGGCAATCAACGAAGAAATGAAACTCGCTGCGGTTCATGCTATCGCTGATTTGGCTAAACAGCCAGTGCCAGACGTAGTGAACCAGGTTTATAATGTTAACAACCTCACTTTCGGTCCTGACTACTTCATTCCGAAACCTGTTGACCCACGTCTTATCACAGAGGTGTCTGCTGCTGTTGCTAAAGCCGCTATCGAGAGCGGTGTGGCACGTAAGCAGATTACAGACTGGGAACAGTACAAGCGCGAACTCCGCCTGCGCATGGGTCAGGAGACAAGCGTTACACAGAACCTTTATGAGACAGCGCGCAAGCATCCACAGCGCGTAGTATTCGCTGAGGGTCTGCACCCAACAATGATTAAGGCTGCTGTTCAGGCTAAGGAAGAGGGTCTCTGCACACCAATACTGCTCGGTAACGACGAGATGATACAGAAGAAGGCTCAGGAACTGGAGCTGAACCTCGACGGAATAGAGATTGTTAACCTTCGTCATGACCGTGAGCGTGAGCGTCGTGAGCGTTACGCTAAGGTATTATCAGACAAGCGTTGCCGTGAGGGTTACACCTTCGAAGAGGCTAACGACAAGATGTTTGAGCGCAACTACTTCGGCATGATGATGGTAGAGACTGGTGATGCTGACGCATTCATCACTGGTGTTTACACCAAGTTCTCTAATACCATCAAGGCAGCGAAGGAGATTGTGGGCATACGTGCACCATACAACCACTTCGGTACCATGCACATTCTTAACTCAAAGCGTGGCACTTACTACATCGCTGATACTCTTGTGAACCAGGCTCCTGACAAAGACGCACTGAAAGATATAGCACGTCTGACAGCAGACACTATCCGTTTCTTCAACGATGAGCCTAAGATTGCGATGATAGCACACTCTAACTTCGGTGCCGATAAGAAGGGTGCGTCACGCTTGATGGCTGAGGTTGTAAAGGAAATGCAGGACGAGAACCCAGAGTTAAAGCTCGATGGTGAGATGACTGTCGATATGGCTCTTGACCATGAGCGCCGTGACTCTAAGTATCCTTTCCTCCGTCTGCACAACGAGGTGGTTAACTCTATGATATTCCCTGACCTCACTGCCGCTAACTCTGCTTACAAACTGATTCAGCAGTTCTCACCAGAGACAGAGGTTATTGGTCCTATCCAGATGGGTCTTAACAAGCCTATCCACTTCACTGACTTCGATTCAAGCGTTCGCGACATCGTTAACATCACAGCGGTTGCCGTTATCGACGCTTACGTTGAGAAGTTGAAGAAGAAATAATACTAACGCCTTAAAGCGTAAATAATATGTAACGACAGCCGTATAATGCACTTTTCATTATACGGCTGTTTTGCTTACTGACGCACAATCATACAATTAACAACAATTATTACCTCTCACCCCTACAGAAGTATCTCTCCTCCTCTATGGGGAAGGGGCTGGGGGTAGGGTTTCATATCACCATGCTCATTCTATCTTCTAACTCTCCTCGCCGCAAAGAACTGCTGCAAGGCCTCGGTGTTCCGTTCGATGTCCTCGTAATAAAAGGCATTGACGAGTCATATCCCGACACTCTTCCTGCCGCTGAAGTGGCGGAATACATAGCTCAAAAGAAGGCTATTCCCTACCGTGACAACCTCATTGGCACGGATAACATTGTTCTTACCGCTGACACCGTGGTGGTATGTGGTAACGACATCATGGGCAAACCTACTGACGAACAGGACGCTTTCCGTATGCTGCGCGAACTTAGTGGCAAGACGCATCAGGTCTACACTGGCGTTTGTCTCACCACAACAGCAATGCAAAAGCACTTCACCGTATGCACTGACGTTACCTTCAAGGAACTCTCCGACGATGAGATATGGCACTATATCCGCACCTACAAGCCAATGGACAAGGCTGGTGCCTATGGCATTCAGGAATGGATAGGCTACATAGGCATCACTGGCATAAAGGGAAGTTACTACAACGTGATGGGACTTCCAGTGCAACGCATCTACGAAGAACTTAAAAACATGATGCCAATTAAATAAAAAGGAACCATCAATGAAACTAAAACTTATATTAACCACGCTCGCTTTGTCTTCCGCATTACTCGCTAAAGCGCAAGCAACAGACGATAATCCGAAGTACAGCATAGACGTAAAGACAGGCTTTACCATCACTTGTACCGATGGATTTGGTGACTTCAGTATCTTCCCTTTAGCAGGAATAACTGGCGATATTCACGTTTCTCCTCTACCATTCTACATTGAAACAGGTATAGAGTACATGAAACGGCAGCATTGGGGATACGACAATCACTCCTTTGTTATACCTGCTATCATCAGTTACCGCATCGCCTTACCAAAGAATCTAACTCTTTATCCCTTCTTCGGACCATACCTTAGTTATGGTTTCAACCATAACGAGGTTGACGATGGCATCCGTCTGGGCGCAGGAATACGTCGTGGTAAGTACAGCGCAACGTTAGGTTACGACATCAGTACTACCTACGGTGATGATGATGACGCCCTTTTCCTAACCATAGGTTATAACATTTGGAAGAAGTAAGTGTCATAAGAAATCACCGTTTCCTACATCATTCGTTAGAAAAAGTATAAAATCATAGAACCATCCAATACACCACAATCAATAATCCCCAGACAATTTTCATTGTCTGGGGATTGTTTTATAACCTCTCGCGAAGCCAAATACCGAAAAAACGGTCGTAAACAATGTACTTACCATTATACTTATAAACGAACTCCCTGCCCATTAACACCTTCATTGCAAGACTAATGCTACTAACAGCAGGCAGATCATACCTTGCAATAAACTCACGAGAGAGTACTGACTTCACCTCTTTAGCCTTGGCAATGGCAAGCAACAATGCTGCTTGATTGTCCGTCAACGACTCATAATAACTTATAAAAGATACTTCCTGCTCATTTACTAACTCTTCTATAACACTATTTATCTCTTCTTGCGTCACAGCATTACCGTTCTGATACAGGCGGTTAAGTATATTCTGCACATACCATGTCTGCCCATCCACCACATTATACAAATACTCAAAGGAACCGTTGTGTACTTCAATGCCCTTTTCTTCCATAAATTTCAAGGCGAAAGCCTCATATTTCTCCTTATCAATCAAAGTGAGGTTTACGATCTGTGAACTCTGATAAAACGGACGTTTCGCAGATAAGAACATATCGGTCATGATGTGCTGCTTACTTCCTGCAAAAATAAAATAGACATTAGGCATGAATTGTATGTACGACCTCAACATAGCCTCCGTTCCCTTCTCTGGATACTCCGCTACCTGCTGAAACTCGTCTATGGCTATGTATATACGCCGCTCCGACTGCTTTAGATACTCAAATATACGCTGTAAAGACTGTTCTTGCAGCTCACTTGAAACCGTTATAGAGAAGTTGGGCATACCTGTTAGTTCATCAAACGACACCACTGGCTTATAACTGGAGAAGAATGTCGTTATCTTTCGCATAGTACTTTGTGAGAATGTGTCCACTTTTCCTACGACAGTCCTTGCCAACAATTGTATGAACTGATTAAGATTACGCGTAGCATTAACGTCCATATAAAAACACGCAGTATCTGGGTCACTTTGTTTTATGTTCTCAAACACATGATGTATCAACCCAGTCTTTCCCAAACGACGCGGTGAAATCAGCACGACATTACGTTCATTACGTAATGCCTCCACCACGGTCTTCGTTTCGCTATCTCGGTCACAGAAATACTCCGAGCCTTTATAACCATATATTACAAATGGATTATTCAGTCGTTTCATATTTTATGTTTCATGTTTTATGAAATGCAAAGATACAGGTTTAATTTGAATTGTGCAAGCATTTCCATGATAGTTTATTACAATTCCATGCTACTCGCCTCATATCCCCCACTTACTTACAATCTATAAGGAATACGAATCTTTTTGCTTACAATTTTTCTTTGTATTTTTCGGCACTGCGATTTGGGTGCTTTCGCAGCACGATTTGCATCAAATCGCAGTGTAATAACTATCTTATTGCAACGTGATTTGTATGCTTTCAGATTGTAAGTTGATAGATAAAGGATTTCATTGCACGATGACCTATTACGAAAAAGTCCGCAAACGGACCCCTGTAGAGTTCTGTTTGCGGACTTAAACTTATCGTTTTACTTGTCTTTTACTTTGTGATGCGGAACCAGTCTACGTCTACCCAGCCTCGAACTTTCTTGCCAGCAGGCTCTGCTGCGCATAGTCCTATCTTGGCACCTATCCACTTTCCTTGACGCATAGTGAATGGTTCACCACACGGTGTGAACTTCTTGCCGTCCTTAGAATAAGCGAATGTTACGCGAGCTTCATGCTTGTTCTCGCCTGCCTTCGTCTTACCACCGATGTACTCTACTTTCAAACGCATATAGAGTTGGCAATGTATAGAGGGCTGGTAAGGGTTGGCGTCTACCTCAGTAGGCTTCAGCGTAGCGAGAGTTGTTATTGTCTCTGGCTTGCCTTTATCTGCTTGCTTGCAGGTTATCTGCTGCAATTCGAAATTATCGCCTACCCTACGCAGCACGATTGACGAATAATCCATACCCATCACTATGAGACCACCATACTGTTGCTCGTCTTTCGCCGTCATGGTGAGCTTTGTTGTCGCTGTGAAGTTGTCGGCAGGGGTCTTCTGAAGGAGCAGGTTGCCGGCTTCCCAAAGGTTCTTGAAGTCTGCGCTTTGGCGGTGACAGAACAGGCGATAGTAACCGAACGGTGTAGGCATACCGAATGTCTGGTCGTAGTTAGCGTGCCATTGCCACTGCTTTCCTAACGTAGTGGTGTTGAACTCATCGCTCTCTACAGGGTTGTTAACAGGATATGTCTTGCCAACGTTAGGTTTCTTATACTTCAACACTGGCTGACCGCTGTATTTTTCGGTCTTTCCATATACCTTAACGCCTTGCTTCTCGCCCATTACAGGCCAGTTGTCTTTCCATGTTACAGGCTCAAGCCATACCACGCGACCGTATGCTTCCTTGTCCTGGAAGTGCAAGAACCAGTCTTCTCCTGACTTCAAATGCACCCAACCGCCTTGGTGTGGTCCGTTGATTTCAGTGGTGCCTGTTGCAAGAACGGTCTTGCTCTCGTATGGTCCGAATGGTGACTTTGAACGCATAGCGAGCTGATGGCCTACTGGTACGCCTCCTGCAGGGCACATTATCCAGTACCATCCGTCGCGCTTATAGAACTTTGGTCCCTCGGCTGTGCGGTCATTGCTTCCGTTTCCGTCGAATACTATTACGGGGTCGCCTATCGCCTTCATGCCGTCGGGTGACATTTCGCGCACTGTCAGCACTGAGTTAAACTGGCAACGTGAGTTTGCCCAACCGTTAACGAGGTAGCATTTGCCGTCTTCGTCCCACAGAGGTGTGGTATCTATCATGCCCTTTCCTGGGATAACGCACTTAGGTTCTGTCCACTCTCCTGCTGGGTCCTTAGCTGTTACGACAAATACACCGAGGTCAGGGTCGCCCCAATATATATAGTATGTGGCGTTATGCTCGTTGTAACGTATAGAAGGTGCCCAGACGCCATTACCATGTTGTGGCACTGCATAGCGGTCGGCTGGCAACAACTGCTTTATGGCGTGACCTATTATCTCCCAGTTTACAAGGTCCTTGGAATGGAGTATAGGCAGACCAGGGATGCAGTTGAATGATGATGCCGTAAGGTAGAAGTCTTCACCGCTTGCGCCTACGCATACGTCAGGGTCAGAATAGTCGGCATTGATGACTGGGTTAGTGTACGTTCCGTCACCATTGTCAGGACTCCACACCTGCGACTTGTACTGCGCAGACATGGCGAGAGGCATCGCAAGAAGCAATGCTAAAAGTGTTTTCTTCATAGAATATTGTTAGTTAGTTTTACTTTGTATGTCTTGTTTTCAAACGCAATGTTCATCGTTCCGCGTTGTCCGACGCGTGATAGTGCAAGGGCTGCGTGCCCCATAGTGCGCCGCAGGTTTATCTCTATGCAAGGGTTGAGCAGGAATGACTGTGACTCTCCATCCTCGTCGCCTGCCACTATCATCATGTCTATGCCCAACGGACCGACGTATTCGCCATTGATATGGCTCTCAAGTAGTCGGCACGCTTCAGTGGTCACGCTGTCAAGCAACTCTAAGGAGATGTAACGAGAGAGCATCTCACGCTTGTTTTCCTCTGTGTCAAGAAGGTTACCTGTGTAGGCTCCGTTTACTGTTGTGAAGAGCGACAAGCCTGATGGCGTTACGCTACCATCAACTTTTGCATAAAACTCAACTGCGAAGTCGGCTACCTTCTGACACTTTCTCTCGGCAACAAGGCTATGCTGCTGACGCAACACGTTGCTCATCCATTTAGATACATTCTCTGTCAGGGTCTCTTTCGTAACATATCTCACTCCTCTTCCGCTACAACTCCACGGTGCCTTCACCACGATATTGCCATGGCTGTGCAAATATTGCAGCACTTCTTCTTCGGTTTGGCACACTTGTGAGTCGCCTGTTGTTCCGTCAAAGGAGGTCAATGCCTTTAGCATCTCTACCGCGAAAGCACGGTTTGAGAGTGTTCTTATAGCCGTTAGCGACTCTACTGTCGGCAGTGCATTGTCGGGAATACCTGCCCTACGCAATGCTGTACAGAGCGCAGTATCCCACCCCCATGGCTTTACCTCTACATTACCTGCCGACAGTACCAGTCGAGGGATGTCTGAACGGGTAGCAAAGGTAACATCAGCACGGTGTGCTAACTTCAGCTTATGATAGGAGCTTTGGGCTGACATCACGTCTTCTACTATCACTACGTCACCGTCTTCCGCCCACAAAGCAGGGAAGTAAGACAGGTCAGAGCGTAACTGTCGAGCTGCATGAGGCGGTGTAAAGTTCGTAATGTTTGCCGCTAAAGCGTGTTCGTGTTCTGGATTGAATATATGAAATGTCATTTTGCTTTTAGTGCTGCACCTATTGCTGTGCAGAACTCAGAATGTTTCGGTATAATAAAACGTACATTATACAATGGTTCGAGGGAGTCGAATACCCACTTTGTTTGTGGTATCTTTGTCAGATTGCCTATCATAACGAACTCTCTGAAACCGTTGGACTTGCTGGCAAGTACCGTAGCTGAGCCAATGGTCTGGGTCACCATCCATATCAGGCCTAAGGCTATGTCTTCTGGTGAGGCAAGGTTATTGACGTTACCAAACAGTGATGCCGTGGCGTCCATTGGCAATCCTGGCAATGGACGTGCGCTGATGTCACCGATATTGAGGTTTACATTGGCAAGGTTTCCCTTCTCTGCCATCTCTGATATCTGCGCTGCGTCATTGGTGCCAAGCAGCAGTTGCGACAGTCCTATCAACGTTCCACCGCCTATACCAAGCCCGCCAAGATGCTTAACTTCATCACCTCGCACCTCGATAAGGGTGGTACCTGTGCCCATTGACACTACTATCATATCGGTAAGCCCACTGCCATACTGTGCGCCAAGGGCGTCTGCCTCAAACTCTCCCACTCTATCTGTAGGCAAGCCGTAGACGCATTTGTCTACATATTCCGCACCTACACCAGTAAGCATAACACGTTCTACGTCTGTAAGACTAATGTCATTGTCGTACAGATATTTGCCAAACGCTCCATAAAGCGACGTAACTGGGTCGGTGGCTTTTATGCGTGTGGGGGATATTACCTCGTTGTCACGCACTCCTACTATCTTGGTGGTGCTGATACCTACGTCTATTCCTATTATCATTTTCATTAGTGGCTGGTTGTGAAGATTTGTTTTCGAGGGGTAATGCTTTCTTTAGGGTGACTCTATCTTACGGTAGTAATTTATAGAACTACCCTTTATTCTAAAACAGATTCAGCTGTACAGGAGCTTTAGGAGTATCGGCTTTGGACTGTGTTTCTTGCTTTTCTTGACCAGAAGGCGACTCTGTGTCTGCTGTCTGAGCACCCGATGATATCATAGACAGGAAGGTATCTTCGTCTATTATCTTCACACCGAGTTTCTCAGCCTTTTGTAGTTTGCTTGGTCCCATGTTGTCACCAGCAAGGATAAAAGAGGTTTTGCCGCTTATTGACGACATGTTCTTGCCGCCATGTTGTTCTATTAGCTGCTTATACTCATCGCGACTGTGCTTAGTGAAGACTCCACTGATGACGATACTTTGTCCTTCCAGTTCTGTGCCCATCATGCGCTGCTGTTCCTCGCCAATACTCATCTGCAAGCCGTATGAGACAAGGCGGTCTACTATTGCAGTGTTCTTCTCATCACGAAAGTATGACACTACGCTCACCGCGATAACCTCTCCCACTCCTTCTACTGTCGTAAGCTGTTCTACTGTGGCTGTACGCAGAGCCTCTATGTTACGAAAATGGCGTGCAAGCAGTTTTGCCGTCGTCTCGCCTACCAGTCGTATGCCGAGGGCAAAGACTACTCGTTCGAATGGTACTTGCTTAGATTGCTCTATGGCGTTGATTATCTTGCGGGCAGACTTTTCTCTTGTTCCCTCTGCATTTATCTGCTGAATGGTAAGAGTGTAAAGGTCGGCGATGTTGTGTATCAAGCCGTCTTCATAATAAGCATCTACTGTTTCTGGGCCTAATGAGTCGATGTTCATTGCCTTTCGCGCTATGAAATGCTCAATACGACCTTTTATTTGTGGCGGACAACCTGTATCGTTAGGGCAGTATGTCACTGCCTCGCCTTCCATGCGGCGCAGCTCTGCTCCACACTCCGGGCAGTGGGTGATAAACTGTATTGGTCGTGCGTCGCTGCTACGTCGTTCTTGTGCCACGCCTACTATCTTTGGTATTATCTCTCCTCCCTTCTCTACGTATACCCAATCGCCTTCGTGCAGGTTGAAGGAACGTATGAAGTCTTCGTTGTTTAGCGTTGCACGATGTACCTTTGTGCCTGCTAACTGCACCGTCTCCATATTGGCTACGGGGGTCACGGCACCTGTTCTGCCTACCTGATAGGTCACCTCAAGTAGTCGGGTGCATACACGTTCTGCCTTGAACTTATATGCTATTGCCCAGCGAGGGGATTTGGCGGTGAAGCCGAGATGACGCTGTTGGCGCAGGGAGTTCACCTTGAGCACTATACCGTCTGTTGCTACTGGGAGGTTCTTTCTCTCCTTATCCCAATAGTTTATGAAGTCGTATATCTCCTGCAAGGTATGTACTTTCTTCATGCCTTGGCTTATTTTGAATCCCCACCCTGCTGCCATCTGTAGCGATTCGTAGTGCGCCTCTGCCTGTACTTCGTCGCCCAACAAATAGTATAGGTACGCATCAAGTCCTCGTTCCGCCACTATTTTGGAGTCTTGGCTTTTTAATGTGCCGCTGGCTGCATTGCGCGGATTGGCGAATGGCTGCTCGCCTATCTCCTCGCGCTCTGCATTGAGGCGATTAAATGACTGCCATGGCATCAGTATCTCTCCGCGTATTTCAAAGTTATCGGGGTAACCAAGACCGGGTTGCAACACGAGTGGGATGGAACGTATGGTTCTTACGTTTGCGGTCACGTCATCTCCCTGAACACCGTCACCTCGTGTAACAGCCTGAACAAGTCTGCCTTGTTCGTAAGTAAGGGAGATAGACAGTCCGTCATACTTCATCTCACAGCACACTTCGAACTCTTCTCCTTCCAGTCCTTTTCTTACTTGGTTATACCATTCTGCCACGTCTGCCTCGTTATATGTATTGGCGAGCGACAGCATAGGGTAACGATGGCGCACCTGTCTGAACTCTTTGGTGATGTCGCTACCTACTCGCATCGTAGGCGAATTGGCGTCATACATCTCTGGATGCTTCACTTCAAGGTCTTGAAGTTCGTGCATCATGAGGTCAAACTCTTGGTCGGACACTATAGGTTGGTTCTGAACATAATAACGATAGTTATGTTCATGCAACTGTTCTCTTAATATATTTATACGTTCTTGTTCGGTCATTTCGTTGCAAAGTTAACGAATTTTTATGAGAAAGGTAGCACTTAAAAGGCTATTTTCTTCCTAAATACTGAAAAAAGCATTACCTTTGCACCATCAATAACTCAATTTTACACCTTATGCGTATAGACATCATTACGGTTTTACCGGAAATGCTTGAAGGTTTCTTCAATGAATCTATCCTCGCAAGGGCTCAAAAGAAGGGCCTTGCTGAGATTCACCTTCATAATCTTCGTGACTACACTCTCGACAAATGGAAGCGTGTAGACGACTACCCTTATGGTGGTTTTGCTGGCATGGTTATGCAGTGCGAACCTATTGACCGCTGCATCTCCGCGCTAAAGGCGGAGCGCGACTACGACGAGATTATCTATACTTCTCCTGATGGCGAGAAGTTTGACCAACACATTGCTAACGACCTTTCGCTGAAGGGTAACATCATTATCCTCTGCGGACACTATAAAGGCATCGACCAGCGTGTACGTGACCACCTTATCACTCGCGAGATTAGTATTGGCGACTTCGTCCTCACTGGTGGAGAACTGGCTGCCGCTGTTATGGCTGATGCCATAGTGCGTATTATTCCTGGTGTTATCGGCGACGAACAGAGTGCTCTTTCTGATTGTTTTCAAGACGATTTGCTCTCTGCTCCTATATATACCCGCCCTGCAGAATACAAGGGTTGGCGCGTTCCTGACATTCTGCTCTCTGGTCACGAGGCGAAGATTAAGGAATGGGAAATGGAACAAGCTCTTGAGAGAACGCAGAGGCTACGCCCTGACTTGCTGAAGAAGGGGAAGTGAAGAGATATATTAAGTATATCAAAAACATAAGGAAAGACTTACAAAAACTAAGTCGTAACACTATAAAAATAAAAATATCCGGTATTTCAACTAACGTGAAAATACCGGATATTTTATTTGAACTTATAATGAAGATTAAACATTAGTTCATTTCTGCCGCAAACTTGTCCAACTCACTCTCGTCTAATGTGTCGAGAGTCTTACTTGCATCTGCCGGTGCTATGTTAGCACTTGCCAAAGCATTAGTGAATTGGTCTGCCTCTTGCTTAACCTGATCAGCACTTTTCTTTGACTGTATCTCTACTATCTGCTGATATTCTGGTGATGTCTTCGTTATTTCCTTAACATAAAGACACTTATTTAGAAGCTCCTTACCCTTGTCTGTCAACTCTATACCGAGGGCTTCTGGATTCTTAATACTGTTCTTCTTCATAGCGTTCCAACGCTTTGCCTGTGCTGTGGTAATACCCCAAAGACGCTTAACACCTGTTGTTGCAAGTGCTATTACATTAGGACCTCCCTTTACATACTTACCGTATGACAGTGCCTTGAGACCAAGCTGGGGCAGAGCCATCGTTGCGTTAGCTGTCTGCACACCTACTAATGTCGCTTTCATCACCACTTCACCACTAAGCAATGTTACATTTGCGAAGTTCCAATTCACAGCGCCGCGTGTCACATACTCACCATCTGTATTGGTCATATAAGCAGCAACATAGTACTTACCATTCAATGTCAGAGTGTCTTCATGGTATGTAAAACCATCAACTAAGTCGTTTACTTCCTTCATTTGATACCAAATACTGTCAACAGAGAGAAGGTAACTGTCTACGAATTCATTACCACTGAGCTTCTTGTCCCAGTTCCATTCATAAGCTTTTTTAGCTTTTTTCTCGCCTTTTGCGTTTGCAGCGATAGGCGCAGCCATTACTAAAGCAAGGAGGAGCAAAACTCCTTTAACAAAGTTTTTACACATAGTTTTTTATTTTTTGGTTATTGTTTAATCTCTGTTTCTTTATTTTCGTTGCATTACTTGTATCCCAAGACTACGCCTTTAATATTTACCAAGTATGATAGTACCCATATCTTTAGTGTTCGCATATATCGGACGCGCTTGTTTCTCGCCCTGTATATATATATAATGTGTATCATCTGGCAACACTATACTGAATGTACCGTCTTCATGTATTCGACCTATTTCCGTCTTCGGTGTATCTGAACGTACCTTTCCTGGATAGTCCACCTTATAGACTATGAGGTTAGGGATTGAGAGATAGAAGTTATTTCCAGCTATCACCTTTCCTGTTATAACCTGACGTTGCCTTGTTACACTGGTCTTTTCCTTATTATACATCATCGGATGTTTTTCAAGACGGGCGTACGTTGTGCTTCTTATTTCATCTACACCCTGTATATCTGGGTACTCATTTTTTATCTTACCAGCAATATTATAGCGTGCCATCAGGCTCTTATATACACCTTCCGCATCAGCACCTTTTTCCAATTCAGTCTTCTCCGCAATCTCAAGAGCTTTGTTCATAAGCCAAACGTACTTACGTATCGCTGCCATATCATTACGCTCTATCCTTACACGCTCTAAATCAGAAGTTGGTGCTTCCTTATGTCCCAAAGCTTTATCGTAGGCTATACATGCCGCATCATAGAAGCCATAATCAAGATGTGAGCTTCGTGTGGCATACATAGCTCTTGCACGTTTCAGCAAGTCATCATACGATTCCTGCAAAGCAATAACAGCATAACGACGTTTTTCTTTCTGTCCAAGGTCTGCTATAGAAAGCGGTAACTCCTTAATGCCACTACCTCCTAACATTATTACGGAATGTGTAGCATACCATTGTTCCGCATCTTCCGACTGCTTCATTACGACATCCATCTCAAGATACTCGCCTTTATTTTCCATATCTGACATAACATTAGCGAGGGAATCCATACGAGTCTTAGCGTTACGTAACTGATCTACATTGACTATAACAGTAATTTTTATGGCACCATTCTCTGTTTTCTCTACAGTTTTCTTCCACTCTGTTCCTACCGTCAACTCATCAATGGTCGTTGTTATCTCGATACACGCCATTCCGTCCTTTGGGTACACACCCTTCGCACCTGTTTCCTGTATCTCTATACGATCCAAACTGTCTGCTACTTCCTGTAAATCATAGGTAACTCTCGTTCCGCGTCGCAATCCCTTTGCTACGCATTGTTCTGACAATGGGCTACCTTGACGAGCAAGTATAAAGGTGCGTTCATGGTCTTTCGTGACGTCTGCGATGAACTCGTAGACATACTGCTGACCACCATTGATTACAGTGCGTTCCTTTACCTTATCATTCACACCTTTCTTGACAACTGGCTTTATTATCCAGTCGCCTTGTTTTGATACAAATGATATTGCCGTCTCGTTCTCACCCACATCAGAAGCATCTACAGTACTTGCCTTTTTACATTCAATGCTCTGTGCCATGAGGTTTAAGACACACGCTGTTGCCAACAGTAATACTATGAATACCTTTTTCATTCTTATATAGTTCGCCTACTGATTATTCTTCTATGTCGATAAGGTCGTTTTCGAAATCGCCCATAGATATTATCTCATCTTGGTCTATCTTCTTACCGTTTACCTTGTCCGGCTGCCATGTGCGCACCTCTATCTGTGGTGCATTTTCATTCTTAAAGTTCCACAACAGGAACACATAGCCGTCGTCGCTATAGTTGGTAGAACGGTACTTCTGGTGCAAACGCACTCCGTAGAAGCTGTCATTGACGTTTGACTGCGTAACGGTAGAGCAGTCTCCTTCACCACCACCGATGCCAACTTCATCAAACTCTACCTTAATCCACTTATTTCTTGCGAAACACTTGGCGAGATTTACAAGGTATTGCTTCTTAGTCTGCTTGGTGTATACTACCTTCTGGTTCATGGTTTTGAACTCTCTGTTGGTCTCTGTCACCACTCTTCCTGTGATGATAAGTGCCTTATCGGAGAATACCTTTTGCATAAACGCCATGTTATGCTCGTTATATGCCGTTGCCAGTCGGTCGCACCACGCCAATATCTGCGCCTTACGCTCTACGTCAACGGCACTACCTGCGCATCTCTCCAAACTCTCTCCAAGGCGTGAAGAGAAAGAGAAGCGGAAGTCAGTTATGTTA
>CAKQDQ010000020.1 GCA_934229335.1 uncultured Prevotella sp. | reverse complement strand
CCCTCGAAATAACTCAGCATAGTTGACACAAGAAGCGACTTACCGAAACGACGTGGGCGGCTAAGGAAGAAATATGTACCGTCGGTATGAGCCATATGGTAGATATATTCCGTCTTATCTACATAGAACTTGTCTTCTTCGATAATCCTTGCGAATGTCTGTATGCCTATAGGATATAGTTTTCTTGCCATAGTAATATACTTTGCTTCTTTCTAACTTTGCTGCAAAGTTAAGAAAAAATATTTATTATTCCAAACAGAATAGGGGCTATTCATTTTTCTTATAGTCCAGTGTAACGATGCCACGGACATCGCTTGAACTTGCGCCAATGATGACCTTAAAGTGTCCTTCTTCTGCCTTCCATGCGTGGTCTGCCTCGGAGTAGTAACGAAGGTCGTCGGTACTTATCTGCATTGTGGCGGTCTTCGTCTCGCCAGGGGCAAGCGTTAGTTTTGTAAATCCCTTGAGTTCCTTCGCTGGGCGGTCCACACTGCATTGCTCATCAGCAATGTATAGTTGTACGACCTCTTTTCCTTCACGCTTGCCTATATTAGTAATAGGCACGCTGACGGTAACCGTTGCGCCATCAGTAATGGTTGATGATGATAAGGACGGCTTGCCATACTTAAACGTTGTATAACTCATGCCATAGCCAAAGGGAAACTGTGGCTGCACCTTCTTGGTGTCGAAGTAACGGTAGCCAACGTATATTCCCTCTTTATAATATACCTGTCGGTCAACGCCTGGATAGCCTTCCTGCCCATACTGGAAGCAAGGGAAATCCTCTTGACGCTTGGCGAACGTTACGGGCAGTTTGCCACTGGGGTTCACTTTGCCACTGATGACATCAGTAATAGTCTTGCCACTCATGCTGCCAAGGTACCAACACTGTAGGAGTGCCTGCACATTGTTAATCCATGGTGTAGCATACGCGTTGCCAGCGAAGGTCACTACGACGATATTCTTTTGCACCTTGGCAAGCGCAGCGATGAGTTCGTTCTGCCCATAACTGAGGTTATAGTCAAGGCGGTCACCGTCTTCACAGTCCTGTTGGTGGTTCTTGTTCATGCCACCAATATATATTATGAGGTCAGCCTGTCGTGCTTTCTCCAACGCCTCGTTCTTTAGGCGCGACAGGGAGTCAGTGTTCAGTTTCTCAACTTTGCCATACATTGTCTTACCAGCATAATAGCCCTGTGCATAGTCAATGACATCGCCGTACACGGCACGCAGACCTTCGAGTGGAGAGATGTCGAATTGCGTCTTGAGTTCAGACGAGCCACCGCCGTAACTCATTCTGCGCGTGGCGTTATCGCCAACAACGAGTATTCTTTTATACTTTCCTGGGACTATTGGCAGGATGCTCTTCTGGTTCTTGAGCATCACGATGCCCTCCTCACCAATGCGACTGCATACGTCATAGTGAGCCTCTGACAGCATATTACCGATTACCTTCTTCGGGTTCATGGCTGTACGGAAGATGGTGCGGAGCACACGTGACGCCTTGTCGTCAAGCACACTCATCGGTATTTTGCCCTCACGCACCTTCTGTTCAAAGGCATCTGCAAGATAGTAAGTGTTGTAACCGAGCGACTTGTCTATGGTCTTTCCGTTTGTGTTGGTGCCCATCTCCACGTCAAGACCACCCATAGCGGCGAGGTCTGTATGGTGTGTGCCGCCCCAATCGCTAACCACTGCTCCGTCGAATCCCCAGCGTTTCTTCAGTATTCCGTTCAGAGAACTGTCGTTTTCACAGCACCATGTGTTCTGCCATTTATTGTAAGAGCCCATGATAGTCCATGCTCCTCCCTGCTTAACGGCTTTCTCGAAGGCTGGTAGATAAATCTCTTCCAAAGCCCTTTCGCTTACATTCACGTTGACAGTCCAACGGTCTTTCTCCTGATTATTGAGCAGATAGTGCTTAGGACACGTAGCCACTCCGTTCTTTTGCGCTGCTATTATGTATGGTACAGCCATCTCTCCCGTTAGGTAAGGGTCTTCGCCAAGATACTCAAAAGCCCTACCATTGAGCGGCATACGGGCTATGTTAAGTCCAGGACCGAGCATTACGTCCTTGCCACGGTAAGCAAATTCCTCGCTCACAGCATTGCCATAGAGTGCGCTGAGGTCACGATTCCATGTGGAAGCAAGACAGGTTAGGGTGGGGAATGCTACACAGCTGTCGTTAGTCCAGTGGGCAGGGCTCCATGAGTTCCAGTCTATCTCCTCGCGAGCACCATGAGGTCCGTCAGAATAATTGAGTTGACGGATGCCTAAACGTGGCACGCCAGGAGAGGTGAACTTGCTTTGTGCATGAGTAATTGCCACTTTCTCGTGCAATGTCATGCGTGAGAGAGCGTCCTTTACACGTTCTTCTATCGGTGCGTTAGGGTCGAGGTATGTTTGCGCCTGCGTCATGGTAGCAATGCCGAGGCATAGTGTCGCTATTATGTGTTTCATGTTTTTGTGAATATATTTATGATAGGTAATGGTGTGAAAACTCCATTATATGAAGATTATAATAGTCTGTATGTTGGGTTATTCCATGTTGTTAACTGTCTTTTTCTGTCCGTTATAGTTCACGTAAGTGCCTTGCATAGCGTCGATGTTGAGGTCTTTTGTCAGCTTATCGTTGCCGTTGATGAACACAACCTTAAACTTTCTTTGCTGTAACATGCCCTTGAACGCTCCCTTACGTTTATCAATTGTCAGCGTGCGTGTAGCGTTATCGTAACTGAAGTCGATGGTGGCGTATTTGCCTTTCTCGTAGTTATAGTTTGTTCCCTCGTCTTCATAGAGTGTGAATGTGGCGTCAGCTCCAGTGTAGACGGCAAGTGTTATCTCCTCAGGTAGCTTCTCGTCGCTGTACTGTATGGCAGGTCCGAAAGGCACAATGGAGCCTTCTCGCACGAAGACAGGTATGCGGTTGTATGGCGCATCAGCCATGATAGTCCTGCCACCGTCATAGTGTTGGTTAGTGTAAAGGTTGTACCAGCCACAGCCTTGAGGTAAGTATACCTCCCGATGTCGTGATTTGTATTCCGTAATAGGGCACGCCATAAACGCTGGTCCGAACATCCATTGGTCCTTAATGTTATATATTTGCGTGTCGGTAGCAAAGTCCATGGCGAGTCCTCTCATCATGGTGTAGTCATTGAAATGTACCATTCCTGCCATGGAATAAAGGTAAGGCATGAGTCGATAACGCAGTTTGTCGTACCAAACGATGCTCTTGTACGCTTCGTGTTCATCGGGAGCGATGTTCCATACCTCTCGTTTCGGCCACTGACCGTGAGTTCTGAACAGTGGAACAAAGCAGCCAGCTTGGTGCCATCTGGTTTGAAGTTCACGCCATTCCTTCATGTCTTCGTTCTCAATGTGGCTTTTGTCAAACGCTTTCTGCGCCTGAACGTAGCGGTTTTCCACGCAGAAGCCACCGATATCCATACCCCAGAATGGTACGCCAGCCATGGAGAAGTTGAGTCCTGCGGTAAATTGCGCCCTCATATCTTCCCATCGTGTGCCTATGTCTCCGCTCCAAGTGGCGGTGCTGTAACGCTGTTCTCCAGCGAAACCAGAACGTGTAAGCAGGAAGACACGTTTGTTAGGAGCAACGCTTCGCTGCCCGTTGTATATAGCATCAGCGTTCACAATGGAGTAGGCGTTGAAGTATTCGTCGCTCGTTCCGAGTGCTGTAGGTCCGCAAAGCAGCTTGCGGTAGTCTATAGGCGTGCAGTCTCTGACGTTAGGTTCCGATGCGTCCATCCACCAAGCGTCCATCCCTTTGCCGTATTTAGAATATAGATTCTCGTCCATTTGCTGCCAGAACATACGTCTGGCACCAGCAGAATATGCGTCGTAGAAGGAGCCTATGTAGCCAGGTCCTACCCAGTCGCGTATGCTGTCCTTTACTGCTTGGTGGTACATCCAGCCGTTGGCGTCGAGTGCTTTGTAGTTATTAGTGTTGCAATAGAACTTTGGCCAGCACGATATCATCAGTCTTCCGCCCAGTTTGTGTACCGTATCGTACATACGTTGTGGGTCAGGATAGCGTGCGATGTCGAATCTATGGCTGCCCCATTGGTCCTCTTCCCAGTAGTTCCAGTCCTGTACTATCACGTCGACAGGTATCTCCCTCTTTCTGAACTCCTCCAGTGTCGTCTCCACCTCTTGCTGTGTTTTGTATCTCTCTCGGCTCTGCCAGAATCCCAAACTCCATTTAGGCATCACCTGAGCCTTACCAGTCAGCAGTCTGTAGCCCTTAATAATATCGTCCATTTTCTTAGCGGCGATGACATAATAGTCCATGTCCTTATCCATCTCCGCCCACAGACTGACACGTTGCTGTGCCTCCTCCGTTGTCGGAACAGCCACTCTCAGTCCGCAATAACTGACGTCACCATCGGGCTGCCACTCTATGCGTATAGGCGTTTTGCGGTCTTTCAGCAGTGTGACATCAAACTTATAAGCGTTAGGATTCCATGCGGTGCGCCAGCGTTGTGGCACTACGAGGTGACCGTCAATGTATACTTTGATGTATCCGGCGTAGTAAAGTATAAAGCGGTAGTTGTCTGACTGTGGTGCAGCGAGGTAGCCTTCGTACACCACATTGGCTCCGTTGAGGCGCAATCCCTTTGGTAGTCTGGGTATTTCGCGAGAGTTCTCATAGTATAGAGAATCCTCTTGTCGTACAATCTGTTTGCCTTTGCTGTCGGTATAGGTTCCCGTCAGTGCGCCAGGCTGTAGTTTTTTGTTATATAATGTAAATACCTTGCCGAGCTGCCTGTAGTCGTTTGGGTTGCCCCAACGCCCAAGGCTGTAGCTGTCCCATAGCAGTCCGTAGCCAGCAGTGCTCATAACGAACGGAATACTGACCTTAGTATTGTATTGAAACAGCTCCTCATTGCGTCCTTTGTAGTTAATTTCCTCGCTCTGATGCTGTCCTAATCCGTATATTGCCTCATGCTCAGGAGAGTCGAAAGACACGCTCCATGAGTATCCACTGCGGTCTTTTAGTGAGAGAATGTTGAGGCTATCCTTCTTCCCCCAGTTCACTTCTCCAGGTGCGGAAGGACGGTATGTGTCAGGTAACTCACACTGTTGGCTGACGAAAGGTGTGAAAGTCTTGGTGTGTTCGCTAAGCAACGTGTTGCCGTTAGCGTCGGTAAGGCGCACCATGCCAGTCTTTTTATCAGTAAAACACAGTATCTCTGGGGCCTTAACAACGATGAATCCCCCCTCGTCTGTCACCGTAAAATCATTAAATCCCCTTTGTGGCAGCACCACAAGACTCTTTCTTTTCGTAGGAATAGCAGTCTCAGGGCTTTGCTCCACACGTATGATGTTGTTGCTGATAACCTGCAACCTGACAGTGCGTGCGTTGCCTCCGTCGGGCGTTATGGTGACATAGCTCCCTTTGCGCGTATATGATGCCGCGCAGATTGTCATGGAAGCGGTTAGGAATATAATGGTAGTGTAAAGTTTTCTGTGCATGGTTAGTTAGTAAAAATGTAAGTGCAAATTTACATAAAAATACCGATACCGCCATGTTTGCAGTCTGACAATATATTAAAAAAGGCGTAAATAATTAGGATATTACTCTTTTTCGCGTTACATTTCCATATAGATTAGTAGATGTCTTTAGTGTGGTGGCAGTGCTAACATGCACTTGGGCCATCAGAGAGTGTGTGACTATTCACCACATTGTCAAACTCTTCGTTCACTTTCACCATCCAGTCAGGCAATTTCTTCATGGCATAATACACTAAGTCAGTAGGCATATAGCGATAGAAGGCGTATGCCATAGGACCAGCGATAGCTGCAAGCGTGTCAGAGTCTCCACCGAGAGCGATGGCGAGTTTTATGCAATCTACATAGTCTTTTGATTCAAGAAAACAGATAATGGCAGGTCCTACACTGCCTGGGCAAGTAGAGTTAAAGGTATAACTGTCGTGAAAAGAAGCATAAGAACATCCCGCCCACTCTGGGTAATACTTCTCAAGCACATTCTTTCTAACGTATTCCTTGTCAGCACCATTATGCAGGAAGTATGTCACCAATGCCGCTGCCACCGCTCCCTTTATTCCTTCTGGGTGGTTATGCGTAGGCAAAGCGGTCTCCGTTGCCATCCTTATGCACTCCTCTTCCGACTGTGCCAACCATCCAGCGGCACTGCAACGCATGGCACTTCCGTTGCCAAAACTCTTGTAAGGCAGGTGTTCGTGCGACTCAAGCCACTCCTTAAACTTATGTCCGAAGCCTGCATGACGATGCTGATTGCCACACATCCACAGGTTCGTTGCCATGTCAATGTTGTGTATAAACGCCTCTGCGCAGGCGAAGGTAAGCACTGTATCGTCGGTGAAATGCACTCCACTGGCAAACAGTTTCACGTCATCGTAGTTCTTCGTGCGACGGCTTCGTCCCTCATATACGCTGCCTGCGATGTCGCCAATGGCAGCACTCATCAAATAATTATCCATAATATTAACATTAAGTGTAAAACATCAAAATTCCAGACGAAAGCCTTTCTGCTTCAGTTCGCGATAACTCGCCTTGTTGAAGCGGTATGTAAACGGACGCGTTGTCTCGTTAACAGGCGTCAGAAGGTCGTAGTGCAAAATCTTTTTCGCAAAGTTTCGTCTGTCAAACTTAACCTCAAGCACCTCCTCATACAGTGTTTGCAGCGACTTCATTGGGAATATCTCTGGCAGAAGTTCAAAGCCTACAGGCTCAAAGTGCATTCTCTCCTTCAGTTTCTTCATTGCCATTCTCAGTATATAGTCATGGTCGAAGGCAAGTGGTGGCACCTCGCTGACAGGAAACCACTGCGCCTTTGCAGCGTCATCGCCACCCTTCACCTCTTGCATAGGTACCAGTGCGTAATACGCTATTGATATAACCCTGCCGCGAGGGTCACGCTCTGGCGCACTGAACGTATGAAACTGCTCTATGTATGCGCCCGTCATGCCCGTCTCTTCTTGCAACTCTCGCAGTGCGCCATCCTCTGCAGCCTCGTCCATTTTGAGGAAGCCACCAGGAAAAGCCCAATGTCCTTTGAACGGTTCTATGCCTCTTTCTATAAGCAACACATTCAGTCTCTCTCCGTCAAAACCAAATATTACACAGTCTGTCGTTACCGACGGACGGGGGTATTCGTAAGTGTAAGTTCCTTTTTCCATATCTTGTTTGTGTATGATTTACGCCACAAAGGTAAATAAAATATTTTTATTCTCCAAATATTAAGCGTAAAAAATACACATATTGGTAATAAATATAGCCAAAGCCTTAGGTTGATAGTGCCTAAAACTTTGGCTATATTAGAATTTTTCGTCCTGTACGTTTGAGTAGAAAGCGCCCTGAAAGGGCAACATGCACATAGCCTAGGGTAACACCCTGGGTAAAGCGGTATTAGGATGTCGCCCTGTAAGGGCAAAAGCATCCTACATTAGGGGCTTTTTATGCTTTTGCCCTTACAGGGCGTATCAATTCCGCCATATCTACCCAGGGTGTTGCCCTGGGCTATGTGCTTTTGGGCTTTCAGCCCGTTTCAACCGTACAGGTTGAATTTTGTCTTACATCTTCACGCTGACTTTCTTGCCGTTGTAAGTCACGTTCTTAGTCTTTCCGTCAACGGTCTTTACTATGAAGGTTCGCTTCTGTAGCATTCCCTTGTATGCCCCACGTCGTGCTCCGATGGTGAGCGTCTTCGCCTTGTTGTTCCATGTCATAGGAATCTCGGTGTATTCACCCTTTTGGTAGTTGAAGTTGTCGCCCTCATCCTCATAGAGAGTGAATGTAGCGTCAGCCCCAGGATATACGTTCAGTGTGATGTTGTCCCATGCCTTCTCGTTAGAATACTGCAAGTTCTCGCCCATAGGCAGTATGCTTCCAGCCTTGACATAAAGCGGAGAGTGCGCCAGCGGAGCGTCAGCCTTAATGCTCTGACCACCCGTCAGCAGTTTGCCCGTCCAGTAGTCGTACCAGTTTGCGCCCTTAGGCAGGTACACTTCATATTCCTTTTTCGCGTTCCAGTCAACCGTTTGCCAGCCGTTCTGGTATTCATTACTCTCCTTCTTGTCCCATCCCGTCTGCTCGTTAGTCTTCACAATCTTCTCTTGTGTGAACAGAGGGTCGACCACAGGGCATACAAGCAGGCTATGACCAAACATGAACTCCTTACCGTTGTTCCATACATTCTTGTCGTCACGGAAGTCCATCACCAGTGCGCGCATGAATGAATCGTCGTTCTTTGACACCTGCCAGCTCTGGCTATATACATAAGGTAAGAGGCGATAACGCATCTTTACTGCATCGAGTAGTGCGTCATACACCGTCTCTCCAGGCTTTCCGTAGTAGTAAAGCTCGCGATAAACCTCCGTACCGTGGCTTCGCATCATTGGGCAGAATAGTCCAAACTGCATCCAGCGCACGTATAGCTCCTGATACTGAGGGTTCTTCGTTGCGCTGTTGTCACCGTGGTGGCGGTTGTATGCATTGGCAAAGAATCCGCCAATGTCGCTGTTCACGTTAGGATTAGCGCAGAGGGTATGGTTCAGGCACAGCGGTACCTGCTTGCGAAGTGACTCCCATGAGCTGCCCACATCGCCGCTCCAGGTGTTGGCACCGTAACGCTGCTGACCTGCAAAGAATGAGCGTGTGAGTATGAAAGGTCGCTTCTGTGTGTCCACAGCACGCTGATGCTGGTCCACACCGCCTACCGTCATGAGCGCGTAAGCATTGCGCACGGAGCGCCAACTGCCCATAGAGCAGCGTTCGTCGAGGTCACTCTCCTTATACTGCGTATGGTCTGGGTCGGTAGAGTCCATCCACCAACCGTCAATACCCATCTTGTGCAGGCGTGAGAGGTTGCTCCAGTATATGTCGCGTGCAACGGGAGAGTAGCAGTCGTAGACCCTTACACCAGAAGGATAGTCTTGACGTGGTGGCCACTGTGGTAGTCCTGACTCTGGCCAAGTCTTGAAGTGGAACAGCAGTCCCTTATCGTTCAGTTCCTTGTAAGGCTTGGTTTGTGGTCCGAACGAAGACCAGATGGAGATAGAGATATGCGCGTTTTGTTTGTGAACCTCGTCTATCATCTGTTGAGCATTACTGAAGTCGGGGTTGATAAACTCCATAGCGTTCCACGTATAGTTGCTTCCCCAGTACTGCCAGTCTTGTATAATGCCGTCGAAAGGAATCTTCATGTCGCGGTATTTGTGTACCACCTCCAACAGTTCGCCACTGCTTTTGTATCGCTCACGACTCTGGTGGAAGCCGTAGGTCCACAGCGGCAACATTGGAACCTCGCCACTGAGGTGACGCATATCCTTTATTACTCCATCTGCGTTCTTGCCATACATGAAGTAGTAGTCTACCATCTTGCCCACCTGACTTTCCAGTTCCAGCGTAGCATTGTCGTTGATAGTAGTAGGAGAATAATTGTCCCAGAAGACGCCGTAGCCCTTTACGCTCTGAAAGAAATGAGCGAAGTCTTCCAGATTAGACTGCTGCATCTTGCGATGCTCACCGCGCAGGTTCATCTTATTGTTCTGCATCATACCGAGACCATAGATAGGCTCGTCCTTGTCGAGTGCAAAATCTTGTCGCACCTTATAACTGCCCTTGTCTATACCCTCCGTGATAGGTGTAAAGCGGTAGTCGCCCTCCGTCATCAGAGGTGTGCCGTCAGGAGCAGAAAACTCCACCTTCTGCGTAGCGTCAGTAACGGTAACGGTCAGTGCCTTGGTCTTATACACCGTCTTGCCGTCAGCCTTCTTAACCGACACCGCCACCTTTTCAGGCGTGGCAGTAACGGTAAGACTCTTCTTCTCCACCTCTTTGCCGTCAGCAGTTTTTACCACACGCACTATGGAAGGCGTGAAAAACTCGATTTTTTGCGCTTGCGTGGCAAGAGTGCAAAGTGCCGTCAGCACAAGAGTCGCAATTCTTTTGTTTGTTATGTTCATGTTAGTAAAATTTTATGTAGATTTCTCGTATTTTTTAAAAGGTGCCAACTTACAATCTGAAAGCAGTTTTTTTACGTTGTAATCACTATGCTTTCACACTGTGATTTGGGCTTAATTACAGCCTAATCAAGCCCAGATAGCACTGCGTTTATTGTGTAATAAAATCTGTAAGTAAACCATAAGGAATTGCTTACAGATTATTACTTTTAGGTGTATACACCACTATTCTATTACCACCGTTATTTTTTCAGCAGACGCACATAGTAACATCCTGGCAGTGGAGTGTCTCCGGTGGCAGTCATTCTCACGCGAATCTCCTTCTTAACGCCCTTTCCGTTCTTCTCTGTCAGCATCTTTGCAGGCAGCGGCAGCGTCATGTTGAAGAATCCCTTTTCGTCGGTATTCTCCGCCTTCGCAGGGATAGTAATCACCTGTAATGGCTCGTCGTCGATGCTGATAGTTGCCACGCGTCCCTTGTCGGCAGTGGTGTAGCGCAGCATTAGCGACAAGTCCTCACTCTTTCCCGTGGTGTTTGCCAATGTATACTCTACGTGTCCCCCCTTCTGACAGTCACGGTAGAACTCGTCACGGTATGCTCCATAGCGGCTGTCCGTAGAGTAGTCAGCTTTATGTCCTGCCTCACTCTGTTGCTCACCCGTAGCCACGAAGTCGACGGTACGGTCGTTGATGGCTCGTGCTTCGCGGTCAGCACGTGTCATGTCGCTCTGTGCAAACACCTCTTGTGGTTGCTGATACCAGTAGCACATATAACGAGCGTGTTGTATTTCGTAGAAAGGACGCAGGGTGAGTGTAGTCCAAGGATATACCTTTTCTGTTGACGTGGTATTGGCATCCACCTTTATCTTGAACTGCAGACGGTTGGGGTCTGACACCGATATACGCTGCATCACCTTGCTGCGGTCGCACAACAGCAGTGGTGCTGACGAGAGACTGAGCTTTCTTCCACGTACACCGTAGGAGTGACCCATGCGGCTATCGTCGCCATATTCATTGCGAAGCGACTCGTAAGGTAGTCCAGTAACCTTCTCGTCATCTTTGTCCATTGCCGTAGTCTGTGCTCCAAGCAACATTGGTCCGTATTCAAAAGCCACATAGTCGGTATAGTTAGGACATTCCTCCATACGCAACTCCATTGGTAGCGACACCTGTATCACGTCGCCTTTGCGCCATTTGCGATTGAGAGTAACGTACGACGCCTTGCCTTTCTCTACACTTACGCTCTGCTTCTCACCGTTGATGGCAACAGAATAGCCTTCTGTCGCCCATCGTGGGTGTCGTATAGCGATGGTGTATGCGCCAGCCTTGTCAACGGTAATCTTCGTAGCCTGTTCGTAAGGGAAGTTCGTCTGCTGTGTAAGAGCAAAGTTTTTATCCTTCAGAGTGCTGGCAGTGAAGAGGTTAACGTATAGCGTTTGCTTTCCATCGTGTGTATATATGAAGTGCGCATACTTGCTGTGGTTTTCCATACCAGTACCTACGCAGCACCACATACCTTCGTTTGGTTGTGAATATATGCGGTAAGCCTGTGGCTGTAGTGATGTGAAGTATACGTAACCACCAGTTTTCGGGTCTTGAGTAGACAGGATATGGTTCCACATGGCATACTCGTAGAAGTCAGCGTAACGCGCATCGTGCGAACTGTCGAAGAGCATCTCCGAGAGTTTCAACATGTTATTGGTGTTACAACTCTCAGGACCGTCGGGTGCGGTGATGTACTTCTCGCAGTTGTCTTGACTGAGGAAGTGCTCGTTCACACTGTTGCCACCTATACAAACAGTTCTGTTGTTTGCCACATCCTCCCAGAAGTTGTGCGCTGCTGCCTTATAGTCGCTGGCAGAGGCGTCCTCCTGCGCTATGCGTTGAAAACCGATATACTTAGGCACCTGCGTGTTGGCGTGCTTGCCGTTGAGGAAGGTCTTGCTGTAAGTGCCTTCGCCCTGCATACCTTTCACCATGTACTGATGGCTGTATTTCTTGGCAGCATCGAGGTAACGTTTGTCACCGAAGATGGTATAGGCATCTACCAGTGTCTCGTTCATGCCGCCATGCTCAAAGCCGAGGATAGCCTGCATATCGCTGTCGCTAAGGTTGCTGACAACGAGCACTGACCAGTCGCAGATGTTTTTGAAACATTCTCGTGCCACCTTACTGCCAGCATATAGCCATGCATCACGTAGTCCGGCGAGGATTTTGTGCTCACAATAGAACGGAACCCAGTGTCCGTATTTACGAAACTCCGTAAGGTTGTCTGCATATAGCCCTGTCCATATTTGGTTTATCGGCTGACCGCCAACGAAACCACGTAGGCCTTTAGTATCTGCCGCATAGGCATCTTGACAATCTTTTACTATGTTAAGACAGTAGTCGAGACGTTCCTTTAGTTGTTTCTTCATCAATACGTCGTCGGTAGCGGCATAAGCAAGGGCAAGGGCAGTAAGATAATGCCCTCCGATATGCCCCTCTAACGACCAGTCTTTCTGTCCCCAGTTAGGGAAAGAGGGATGCTTCTCCACCCAGCCATAATAGCGAGAACCTTCTTTCTCGTTCAGTCCTGCCTGACGAATAAGAGGTGTCATCAGTCTGTCGGCATCATATTTCAACAGGTGATGGTCGTTGGTAACCATTGCTTTGCGAAATGGTCCGTCGAGAAGACGCACATTCTGCAGGTCAAAATGCTGAGGATATATCTGTGATTGTGCCGACATCGCCATAGGAATAGCGATGAGGGCACTAAGAAAAGTTATCTTCTTCATAAATTCTTTAGTTTTATTTCATTTCCCACCAGTCGAAGTTAAAGAGGTTTCTCTTCTGCTTTGCTGTTCCTTTGAATACGAGGAAGAGGTCGTGCTTGCCGCTACACTTCTTCAGAGATGTAGAAAATTCCTTGTACTTAAAGCCCGTGTAAGGTATCGTCACGGTACCGCAAAGCAGTCCGTCAGGCGCATCCAGTCGCACTTCTATGCTGCCTCCGTACAGTTTTGAGGAACAAGAGGCGGTAAACTTAGAGGCTCCCTTACCAAAGTCTACACCCTTCAACTGTATGTATTCGCCATCGTCAATGTCGGTAACAAATAGTGTTGGGTTCCAAGGACCAGATGGATTCTGGCGCGTTGTCTTCAGACCGTAGCCCCAAGCCATAGTCTCTGCCTCTACGCGACGGTAGGGATTGAACGCCTCTACCTGCTCAAGTCGGCAGTCAGTGAAGTAAGGCAGTTCCTGTATTGTGCCGTCTTCGTTGTACGTCATCTCCGCTGCTGACACCGAACGACGCTCTGCATGGCGACTGGTCTCAAGGCGGAAAATGTCGTAGTTCAGTCCGAAGCAGTACGATTTGCCCTTGAAGTCAATAATGCCTGGGTGGTTACCGCGTGTCTGTGGGGTATGGTTCATGATGTTACCCTTGTACTCCCACGGACCAGTAGGGCTGTCGCTAATGGCGTAACCAATGCCCTCAGGACAGCAGGTTGACGCGAAAGCAAGGTAATACTTCTTCTCGCCACGTGCGTTCTTCTTGCCCCAGAACCATGGTCCCTCCTGATAGTCCTTAATCTTCGGCAGTTTTGTTATCTCGCCAGAGTAGGAAATCATGTCCTTGTTAAGTTTAACGTAATATACATTAGGATTGCCCCAGTACATATATGCCTGTCCATCGTCGTCGATAAACACCGTGGGGTCGATGTCGTCCCAATGTTCTTTCTGCCATACTAAAGGCTTACCGAGCGGGTCTTTATACGGTCCGTAAGGCGAGTCTGCTACCAATACACCGATGCCATGACCGTGGATAGGACAATACATGTACCACTTACCATCGCGTTCTACTACTTGTTCAGCCCAGGCTCCGTTGTCGCCCTTATACCATTTGAAGTCCTTTAGCGACGCTACTGCACCGTGATCCTGCCAGTTTACCATGTCGGTAGAGGTGTAAAGCAACCAGTCTTTCATCTTGAAACCTTCCGCATCGTCTTCGTCGTGAGTAGTGAAGAGATAGACGGTGTCATCGTGTACCATCGGCGCTGGGTCGGCGGTGTAACTGGTTTGGATAATAGGCATGTTGAGTTTGGGTTGCTCTTGGGCTGGCAACACTGTGCAGAGAGCGAGTAACGCTGCGCACATCGTAATTTTCTTTTTCATTATTTGTTTAGGTTTATTGTTTTTCTATGACATTATAAGAACAGGAATATGGGCAAATGATGCTCTTATTGCTGTTTCATGGCACAAAATTAAAAAATAAAAACCGAAAGCATCAATAGAAATGTTGATGCTTTCGGTAAATTTGTTGAAATGATGTTGAAATGGTACACCATAACAAGTATTTTGTTATTTGTCTATGTATTCAGCAGGATTTTTACCATATTCTGCCGTGAAGACCTTACAGAAGTAACTTGTTGTGGAGAATCCCGTGCGCTGTGCCACCTCACTCACAGTGTAGTCGCCAGACTTTAGCATATCCATAGCCTTCTGTAAGCGTATGCTTCTTATGAAGGCACTTGGCGTTTGCTCCACCATGGCGGTCATCTTCTTGTATAGTCCTGTGCGCTCCATGCACATATCGCGACTCAGTTGTTCTACGGTATAGTTGCCAGTAGACAAATTCTCCTCAACAAGGCGTATGGCATGGTGGATAAATTCACGGTCGGTGTCAGAGAGACTGTTCTCTTCTTCCTTTACGTCCTGTTCCTGTTGGCAGTCCCCCTTCTTGGTATCGGCATACATTTTCTCGTATTCGTCGCAGCGGTCAATGAGGTTTCTGACCTGCATCAGCAACATCTCCTCCTTGTGCCGACGTTGTATGCGTCGCTTGTTATACAGGTTTGAGAGCAGCGTTACGAGCAATAATATTAGTAGTATCAGTAGTATGTATGCCACACGTGCATACGCTGTGTTCCACCATGGGGCCTGAACACGCAGAAGGATGGTCATGGTGTCATGACCCTTGCCGCACGATGCCGACACGATGAGGCGGTATTCACCAGGCTTGAGGTTTTGAAGCGGAAGGATAAGAAGGCCGTTGGCATCTACCATATAGTTGTCGGAGGTGGCGTCATGCCATCTGTCTGTCTCTGCGTCGGCGTCTTCTTCCAGTAGTTTATATTTATATTTGGTGCGCGAAGGCAAGGCGTAGTTGAGGGCGGAAATCTCAAAGGTTATACTGTTTTCGTTATACTCAAGGTCATATGCCTTTACGTATTTCTCCGCCTCAGGCAGGTGGCGGTCGCCTATCACGAGGCGTGTGCCGTCAATACTGACGCCGGCTATGGTGAGATGTAGCGGTGATACCGTCTTGCTCGATACGTTAGTGTTGCCGTCTGCGTTGTATGTCTGCTCTCGAAGTGGATGCGCATAGAACAGACCATCGCTGTAACTGCCCAACCATGTGCCACCTTGCGCATCGGTATATATCCAACTGAAGTGCTTGAAGGGAAACCACTCTCCCTGTAGATTAAAACTGTCGAGGCACGTAGAACTGTTGTCTCGCGTATCAATGGCATATACACAGTCGGGAGATGCCACCATGATGTGACGAGTATCATATGTTGACGCACCGTGAAGAACTGTGGGGGTACGTAGTATCTCGATCCATTTTCCTGTGTGGGTGTTGTATGATAGCACTATACCTTTATCTTTTCCACTGCAACATACATACATAATGCCATCGCCATGCTGTACCACGTGGCACTGCAAGTCGAAGACATTATAGTCTTCCCCGGTCAGGAAGGTGGTGGTGAAGAGATGTCGTAGTGTGTGTTCGTCGTACACTCGCACTACACCTGGGTGGAAAAAGAGATATAGCCTGCCGTTGATGGTCTGCAGATTAGTGATGTTTCCCCATACCCGCTCTACGTGTATGCGACGTGACGGCTTGTCGAGGTTAGTGACATAGCCACCTGTCAGCACCCACATCTCTCTATGTTGATCACAGTAGAAGTCGGTCACCTCACCGCGAATACCGTGTTTACGAAATAGGCTGTCGAGTGGTTGGATGTACCTTTCGCTTCTCATGTCGAGGCATCTGCCGCCAAACCAACGTTTGAACCACAAGCGGTTGTGGTTGTCGCTGTACACGGTGTAAGGCGTGTTACAGTCACTCAGCTTCGTCTGTACGCTGTCATTGGTAGATATATGCCTAAATCGCGCACCGTCATAGATGTCTACATAGCCATAAGACGTAATGACCATACGTCCGTCATCAGCCTGTAACACGTGCTGAACACTGCGGCTTGCCGTGCCACCAGAGATGTTGACACGACTGAAGACAAGTGACTCCACACCGTTATCAGCGTAAAGGTGTGGACTAATGGCTAAGAATATTATGAATGAGAGTATTGTGGTTAGCGTATTTTTCATTGACAGAGAATGCAGAAAAAGGCAATAGTGCCACAGGTGAAGTACCATGATGGTGCTCACACAGGGAACTATTGCCTGTCCGTCTTATGTGAAGTGAGTATGGCACCGTAGTACCTTGATGTCGCGTTTTACTGACGGAAGGTTATCTTACCCGTCTCGTAGTCCATGGCGTCGATGATGGCTATTGACTCTACATGATAGCCCTGCTCGCGCAGTTTCTGGCCGCCTTGCTGCTGACCTTTCTCTATCGCTACACCGAGACCTACTACCTCTGCGCCTGCCTGATGAACGATGTCGATGAGAGCAGACATAGCCTGTCCGTCGGCAAGAAAGTCATCAACGATGAGTACCTTCTCGCCTTTTAGCATATATGGCTTTGACACGAAGACGTCGTTCATCTTCTTGTGGGTAAAGGAGTATGCGTGTGAGATGTATTTATCGTCAGTGCTGTTAGCGGTCTCACCCTTCTTGGCGAACACTACGGGCACGTCGTAAAGGTCGCCAAGCAACGTAGCGATGGCGATGCCGCTGGCCTCGATGGTCAAAATCTTTGTCACCTCCTGACCTTTGAATCTACGTTTGAACTCATAGGCTATCTGGCGTATGATGTCTACGTCGATTTGGTGGTTCAGAAAGTTGTCTACCTTCAAAATGTTGCCTTGCTTTATGTTGCCGTCAGCAAGGATTTTCTCTTCAAGGAAATTCATTGTTATAATGGGTTTTGTGGTTGTTGGTCTATGGTTGATGGTTCTTATGGCTGTGAGTAATAGGAAGTATGTCACTTACCTTATAACCTAAAACCCACAACATGTAGCCTCTTTATTTCTCTTCCTTCTCCTTTGGCAATACAAGGTTGAGTATTACTGCGAGCAGGAACACTACAGCCACGCAGTTGTTTGCGAAGACTGTGCGCACGAGTTCGGGGAATATGTTGAACATTTCTGTTGCTTGCGTGAAGCCAAGGCCTACGCTTAGCGACAGACTAACGATGACCATGTTGCGCTGTGAGAACCCACAACGAGCCATCATGCCGAAACCTGCGAAGAGAATACTGCCAAACATTAGCAGTGTACAACCGCCAAGTACCGCCTGAGGGATAGTGGTAAGGGCGTAACCAACGGCTGGGAATATGCCACCGAATATCATAATGATGGCACCGAGGGCTATGGTGAAACGGTTAACAACGCCTGACATGGCTGCGAGACCTACGTTCTGACTGAATGATGTAATTGGAGTACAGCCGAAAAGACCTGATACTGTGCTCACGAAACCATCGCAACTTACTGCCGCACCCATCTCCTTCGTGCTCGGAGTACGCTTCAAGGCACTGTTACAAAGTGCGCTGGTGTCGCCTATTGTCTCTGTGGCAGATACGAGATATACTGCTACTACGGAGAGTATAGCACCGATATTAAATTCTGGTTTGAAAGGAAGAAGGTGGGGGAATGAGAACACTGGTTGTTCTGATATGCCGCTAAAATCTATCATGCCGAGGCTTATGGCTGCGACATAACCTATTATAAGTCCTACGAGGACAGACAGAGAACGTAGAAATCCTTTTGCGAACACCTGACACAAAAGGCATGAAAGGAGGGTAATGGTGCCCACAATCCAGTTGTCTATGCTGCCAAAGTCTGCCGCACCTTGACCGCCTGCGAATGAGTTTGCACCTATGGGAAGCAGCGAAAAACCTATGGCTGTAACTACAGTAGCCGCTACTACGTGAGGGATGAGTTTTATCCAGTACTTAGCGAAGAGTCCTAACACACCTTCAACAAGACCACCTATGATGACGGCACCTATCAATGTGCCCATGCCTTGCGCTGCTCCGATGCTGATAGCGAGTGACAGAAAGGTGAAGGAAATGCCCATAACGATAGGCAATCGTGAACCAATGCGCCACACAGGGTATAGCTGTACCAGCGTGCCTATGCCCGCTATAATCATACAGTTCTGTATGAGCATGCCGCTTGTTACACTGTCCAGTCCCATGGCACTGGCGAGAATCATGATTGGAGTAATGTTGCTGACAAACATAGCCAGCACGTGTTGTAATCCGAAAGGCAAGGCTTTAGCCACTGGAACCCTTCCGTCAAGTTTGTAAAGGTTTGCTATATTCTGTTCCATGTCGTAAAGAAAATATGCCCACAAAATTACTAATAATTTCTTGAAAAGTAACATTTTTTTGCTGTTTTTTATGAACTCCACCTATATTTTTTACACTATGGCAGACCGAAAGGATTGTAAAAAAAATGTTGATAGTATATTTTTATACATTATCTATTAGGTCTTTATAGAAAAAAATAGTAACTTTGCAACGGAAATCTACTTAACTTAAATGGTGTAAGGCATGGAGAATGTCGTCTTACTGTAAATCCTAAACAAATGAGAAAGATAGTAACAGTAATCTTAACCCTCTTGATGTGTACCGTGATAGCGGTGGCACAGTCGAAGGTATGGGTTGATGTGACGGACCGATATATCGTCAATCCGCGTTTTGATAACAACAATTACTCTGGCTGGAGCGGCACATCTCTCAGCGGAGCGAATCCGAAAGAGAACGCGGAACACTACAGTAAGAATTATGATACCTATCAGACGCTGACGGGATTGGCGGCAGGTCGATACCGCGTTAGCCTTGACGCGTTCTGTCGTGTAGGCTCTGCCTGGGAAGATTATGAGGCATATAACAACGACCATGCAGCGACAGCGCAGCACGCTATGCTCTATGCACGCACCAGTTTGGGCGAGGTAACGACACAATTACCAGCCGCCAGTGCTGGAAAAACATCTAAGAACTTAGGTGGAGCGGTGTCAAGAGTAGGGTGGAACGAGTATATCCCTAACAACATGGAGGCGGCATACTACTGGTTTGAGGCTGGATATTATAACAACAGCATTGAGGTAACTGTGGGAAGCGATGGGACTCTTACAATAGGAATAAGGAAAAATCAGACCGTAAGCGGTGACTGGACGTGTCTGGATAACTGGAAATTGGAAAGCTATACGTCTCTGGTAAAAGTGACATCACTAACGCTTGACAATACTTCTATGACGCTCGTGAATGGCGAAACGAGGAAGATTACAGCTACCATACTGCCCAATGACGCTACGTACAAAACGTTGACATGGAGCTCTAATAACCCTAACGTGGTCAGCGTAGACAGTGAGGGCAACGTAACAGCACTGGCTGTGGGCACGGCAACGATAACGGCATCGACGCAAGATGGCTCTAATAAGGTGGCGAGATGTACCGTAAAGGTGGAGACTCCCGCTGCGCCAACAGCCCAGAATGTTGTCATTAACGAGATTATGGCTGGCAACATAGACGAGTATCGTGACCCTTCCACGAACTTTGGCTCATGGGTTGAGCTGTATAACCCTACGACTAAGGGCGTGATGTTAGCTGGATTATACGTTAGTGACGATGCTACGAACCTGAAGAAACATCGTCTTGTGGACTATTACGAGGTGTTACCGTCAGGCGGATACGCTGTACTTAACTTTGACCATCATGACAATTTCACCAAACTGTCATGGCGACAGATAGACGATAAGCTTGATGTTGACGGTGGAACGATTATTATTTCTGATGGCACTAACATCATTGCACAACAGGATTACCCTGCGGCTGTAGCGCGTACCAGCTATGCACGTACTACGGATGGCACGGCAGAGTGGGGCATAACGGCAAATGCTACGCCAGGAGAAAGTAACAATGGTTGCGGTGGTTTTGCCACAACGCGCCTTGATGAACCTGTAGTAACCCCAGATGGACAATTATTTAGTGGCACAGTCAACGTGACAGTGCAGATACCAGCGGGCGCAACGTTGCGCTATACCACTAACGGCACGACGCCAACGCTGACTAATGGCATGACGAACACAACGGGTACATTCACTGTTAGCAAGACAACGTGCTACCGTTTTCGTTTGTTCAAGGACGGGTATCTGCCAAGTCGTGTCGTCTCGCGTACATTTATATATAATAATGGCAATGAGCCGTTCCCTATAATATCGCTCATTACCGCTCCCAACTCGCTGTTTCTGACTGATTATGGCATTTTCCAAAACAGTGAATACGGTCGTCCTGGCAACGGTCAGACAGCGAACTATAATGCCAATATGGACTGGGATCGCCCCGTAAACTTTGAATATATCAGCAGAGACAACGAGTGTTTGGTCAACCAAGAGTGTAACCTCTCTGCCTGCGGAGGCTGGAGTAGGGGCTGGAGTCCACACTCGTTCAAGCTGAAAGCCAACAAGCTCTTTGACGGAAAGAACAGCTTTGACGCGCAATTCTTTGCTGAAAAGCCATACTTAAAGCATAAAGTGCTACAGATTCGCAATGGAGGCAATGACAATGGATGCCGTATTAAGGACGTGGCATTGCAGCAAGTGGCGGCTCGTAGCGGTTTGTACGTGGAGTATCAGGCATGGCAACCAGTACATGTATATATCAATGGCTCCGCTTATGCGGTGCTAAATATGCGCGAACCCAACAATAAGCATTACGGATATGCTAACTATGGCATTGACACTGACCTCATGGACCAGTTTGAAATATGCCCAGACTCAGGCTATGTGCAGAAGTCTGGCACTATTGATGCCTTCAACCGCTTCTACGACCTTTCAGCGAAAGCTGCGTCAGAAGAAGTATATGCCGAGATAGAAAAGCTCGTTGACATCGACGAATACGTAAACTATATGGCGACAGAGATGTATTTAGGAGGTACGGACTGGCCGCAGAACAATGTCAAGGGCTTTAGAAGTGCAGAAGACGGACGCTTCCGTTTCGTGCTCTTCGACCTCGATGGAGCACTCAGTACCAATCATCCGTTTGACCGATTCTTCGCTAAACAGACCTATACCTTTGACGTAAGGCATGGCTATGACTGGTCTACAGGCGAGAGTATAGAGGGCACTCGCGTGACGAATGAGATAAAGTTTGTCACCATCTTCCGCAATATGTTGCAGAATGACACCTTCCGCAAGAAGTTCATAGATGCCTTCTGCCTCATGGGTGGCTCGGTATATACGCCAGAAAGAGTAGAAAGCGTAGTCAATGACGTAGCCACAAACCTCGCTCTCGGAGGCAATGTCAACCCTTACAGCACCGCGAACCAGATAATAAACAGCTTCACTGACTCACGTCATAAGACGTTTATAGACCATCTAAAGAGTGTTAGCGAGATGAAACTCTCGTCTGTCGCAGCGCAGGAAGTGACCCTTGAGAGCAGCATGGAGGGCGCAGCGATACTGCTTAACGGTATGGAAGTACCCACAGGCAAGTTTGATGGCTACCTCTTTGCACCTATAAAGGTAGAGGCAAAAGCCCCAGTAGGCTATAAGTTTGTGGGTTGGAAGGACGCTACTAACACTGCGTCAGACAGCTATGTGTCCCTTACCCCTGCATACACCCTGCCAGAAAGCGGAGCACAGAAGCTGACAGCGGTGTGGGAGAAAGATGACGATGCGACACGCTTGGCGCACAATGTGCCAGTGAAGATAAACGAAGTAAGCCCTGCCAACAGCATGTATGTCAACGAATATGTAAAGAAAGACGACTGGGTAGAGCTGTATAACACCACCGATACCGACATAGACGCGGCAGGACTGTACCTCTCTGACAATCCTGCCAAGCCAAAGAAGTTCCAGATAACGGCAGAAGACGGAGTGAATACCATTATCCCTGCTCATGGTCACCTCGTGGTCTGGTGCAGCAAGCGAATGTCGCTAACCCAGCTACACGCTTCCTTTAAGCTTGCTAATAACGACGGACAGCAAGTCGTACTCACTGCAGGTAGTGACTTCGTTGATGCCAACAGCACACTGTATGCGGCGTATCCAGAGACACCGAAGGAGTTTACTGACGTGCTACAGTATAACGTTACAGCGGAGGATAATACTGTAGGACGTTATCCTGACGGTGGAAACGCATACTACGTGATGCGACATCCTACGATAGGCAAGGCAAACAGTATGCAGGAGTCAGACCTGTTCGTAGCCGCAGATTATGCTGACGAGGTGGCGTTCATATTGGGAGACGTCAATGGAGACGGCGTAGTGACAGTGGCAGATGCCAACATGATAATGAATTATTACCTCAACAAGCTTGACAGTACGGATAAGTTCAACGTGAAAGCAGCCGACGTTAATGGCGACGGAGTGATAACAATGAGCGACGCTAACGCTGTGGTAAATATGGCAGTAGGTACAAAATAAAAAATGCGAGAAGGTGCTTGGAGATGTTCCAAGCACCTTCTTGCTTTATGTATAGAATGTAAATGTAGTGTAGAAACAGAGGTATATGACAGATATGTTGAGATAATAGGTAAGTAGAAGCAGTTATTCGTATTAGAGTAATATACGAGAAACAATGTAGAGAAAAAAAGTAACTAAACACTTAAATAGAAACCTATGAAGAAAACTACACTATTGATGAGTCTGTTAGCACCAGGTATGATGTGCTATGCAGATTTTCAACCTACTAACCTAAAGGTAAACGGGTTGCTGTCACCGTTAGGAATAGACACCAGCGTGCCGACATTCAGCTGGCAGACGGTAAGCGACAGCCGTGGATTTAAGCAGTCTGCCTACGAGATAACAGTGAAAACAGCCGACGGAGTAGAGGTATGGAAGTCAGGCAAGATAGAATCTGCCACGCAAAACCAGATAGCTTATGCTGGCGCAGCGTTGACATCGTGTACGCCCTACCAATGGACGGTAAAGGTATACGACCAGAACGGCAAAGCGTCAGAGGTCAAGGAAAGCACCTTTGAGACCGCCTTCCTCACGCCAAACGAATGGAAAGCACAGTGGATTAAGCCGTCTGCCAGCAACGCTAACGCCAAAGTAGAGATAAAGGTAGACGCTAACTGTAGATACGTAAAGTTAGATGTCACGAAATTAGGACTGCCTGCGTCTACCGACTCAAGGTACTATTTCCTGCAACTGGCAGAGATGGAGATATACAGCAATGGCGAGAACGTGGCACGCAAGGCAAAGTTTACCGCCAGTGACACTTGGACCGTGGGCAACTGGAACATTAACTACATTAACGATGGCATAATACAAGGTGCCACGTTGGGCTATACCACAACGCAGAAACCTAACAATAACCAGCATATCTACATCACGGCAGACCTCGGTGAGGCTATGAATATAGACCGCATAGTGCTCTATCCACGCCAAGACGATAAGGCAGCGAGCGGTACTGAGGCTGCAAACTTCCCGTCATCGTATACTGTACAGACGTCAGACGACAACAAAACCTACGCCACTGCCTATACCGTGACAAACGGAGCGGCACCGAGTTTCGTCAACAACTCATTGATAGTACCTTACATCGGCAGGAACTTCACCGTAGGTAATGGCAAGAAGATAAAGCGAGCACGTGTTTACGCCACTGCCTTGGGAGTGTTCTACATGACACTCAACGGTAAGGCTGTAACAGAAAACCGTCTTGAACCAGGCGAGAGTGAGTACGAAAAGACCGTGCTTTACTCTACATACGACGTCACACCGCTGCTGCGTGAAGGCGACAACACGCTGATAGCACGTGTGGCAGGAGGCATCTTCAATGTCGATAACTTAACAGGACGCTACTCAAAAGGTGAGATAAAGAATACTGGCGACAAAGCCCTGAAAGCAGAGCTGCATATAGAATACACCGACGGCACTACGGAAACGCTGCTCACCGATGGGCAGTGGACCAGCGCACCATCGCCAACCCTCGGCAGCAACTGGTGGGGAGGTGAGGACTATGACGCACGTAAAGAGATTGAAGGAGTCAGCGACAGCTACTTCAATGTAGCTCAGTGGCAACCTGTTACGGTAGTGATTACGCCTACCTTCAAAAGCAGTCAGGCAACAGGAATGGGGCAGCTGAAGGCTCGTCATTATGAGCCTGTACGCATAGTAGAGCAATGGAACGCCGTAGACGTGAAGAGTGTGTACAGCGGAGGCTATCATCTCTACGTAGTAGACTTTGGTAAGAACTTCGCCGGACAGTATCGTTTCCGCCTGAAAGGAAAGAACGGACAGACCATAACGCTGCGAGAAGGAGAGAGCCTTAATGCCGACGGCTCCGTGTTCATGGAGAACTACTACACCGGTCCTGCCGATACCTACGAGACATATACCTTTGCCGGCAAGGAAGAAGGAGAAGAGTGGGGACCCGAGTTCATGTACCACGGCTTCCGTTATCTACAGATTATAGGACTTGACGAGGCACCGAAGCCAGAAGACTTTACTGCGATGAGACTGCGTAGCAACGTAGAGCAGGCAGGAACATTCGTTACAGACAACCAGCTACTTAACGATATACACGTCATTTGCCGTGATGCCATACAGAGTCAGCTGTATAACAGCATTACAGACTGCCCGCAGCGAGAGAAGCTCGGATGGTTAGACGTGCCTAACGAGATGTATAACTCCCTCGTATACAACTACGATATGGAGAACTTCTACAAGAAAGTCGTACTCGATTGTTTCGATGCACAGTATGCTAATGGCAGAGTGCCAAGCACGGTACCACACTTCATGTCTGTTTATGATGATGACCCTAACTGGGGCGGTGCAGCCATACTCGTGCCATATCGCTCGTGGAAGATGTATGGAGACGTGACGACAATGCAGACATACTATCCGCAGATGAAAAAACTGATGGATTACTACACATCTAAGACTGTAGACAACATCATGCCAGGCAACAACTACAGCGTGCTTAGCGACTGGGGACAGGAGACCGCAGGAGTGAACCCTATGGTGCCTGGCGAGTTTACTATCACCACCACATATTATTATATGCTCAACGCAATGGCGGAGATAGCAAAATATATAGGAAAGGACAACGACGCAACAGCGTTCCTCGCACAAGCACAGAAGACGAAGGATGCGTTCAACAAGCGTTTCTATAAAAACGGTGTATACGAGTACGGACAGCAGGCAGAATATGCCATGCCACTGTACTACGGACTCGTAGAGCCAGAGAACGAACAGCTCGTTGCGAAGAACCTCGCGGAAAGAGTGAAACGCGACAACTACAAGATAAAAACTGGCGAGATAGCTCTGAAGCCACTCTTCATGTCGTTAGCAAAGTACGGTTACAACGACATCGTATACCAGATGGCCAACCAGACGGATTGCCCAAGCTACGGTTACTGGGTGAAGCAGGGGTATACTACAACACCAGAATATTGGAACGTAGGCGCATTCTCACAAAACCACTGCATGATGGACCATATAGAGGAGTGGTTCTTCTCACAACTCGGTGGAATAACTAACGGCGGAACGGCTTTCGACGTGGTGCGCATAGAGCCATGGATACCTGCCGACATGAACAGCCTTGACGTAACGACAAACAGTATTTACGGCACAATACGCAGTCATTATGAGCGTAACGCCAATGGCGCACTGACATATACCTTTGACATTCCTGCCAACAGTAAGGCAGAGGTAGTGCTGCCATGTGAGGGCAACGAAACGGTAAAAGAAAACGGTGTGGCTGTAATAGCAGGACAAAACGGTGTCGAAACCGTAGAGACCAAAGGCACCAAAGCCTATGTTACCATAGGATCAGGCACTTACACACTCACCGTAGGCGATAAGAACGCTACTGCCATTGGTAACGTCAACGCCAATGCAAACAAGGCAGAAAGCGAAATCTATGACATCGAAGGACGCAGAATGAAGCAGTTGCCAACCAATGCTAAGGGCATATATATAGTAGACGCCAGAAAGGTCGCTGTTGTAAAGTAACCTCAAAGCGATAAGAAAAGCTGAAGGTCGCTGTTGTAAAGTAACCTTAAAGCGATAAGAAACGCTGAAGGTCGCTGTTGTAAAGTAACCTCAAAGCGATAAGAAAGACAGAAATAATAAATAAAAAAGCGGCATTTACAGAACACGTAAGTGCCGCTTTTTTGTACCACTCCTCCCTTGTGAGCCTCACCCATCATCAGTGCACAGACCCCTCCAGTCCTCGTGCTGAGGCGTTTCCACGCCTCAGTTTCCCCCATCCCCATCAACCCCCAAAAACAGCGACCTCGCAATCACTATCATATCGCAACACAATCACTATCTAATCGCACAACGAAAAGGTACAAATCGTCTTGCGATAACTATCCAATCGCAATGCAAGTATAAATCTTTTGACTTTTAGTTAATTATTATTAAATATTCATCGAAACGCGTTTGTATAATCTTATATATATAGGCTATTTCAGAAAAAAGTAGTACCTTTGCACCTCGAAAGGCTTAAATTAGCCGTAAGACTCGTGGCTCGGGTCTTGTAAAACGTTGAAAACAAACAAAATAATATATAATTAAAATTACATTAAAATGCCTACAATTCAACAATTGGTAAGAAAAGGCAGACAGGTACTTGTAGACAAGAGCAAGTCACCAGCTCTGGACTCATGTCCACAGCGTCGCGGTGTGTGCGTGCGTGTGTATACAACTACCCCGAAGAAGCCTAATTCGGCTATGCGTAAAGTAGCCCGTGTTCGTCTGACGAACTCAAAAGAAGTTAACTCTTACATCCCAGGAGAGGGACACAACCTGCAGGAGCACTCTATCGTGCTTGTACGCGGTGGACGTGTTAAGGACCTTCCAGGTGTACGTTATCACATCGTTCGTGGTACTCTCGATACCGCTGGTGTAGCAAGCCGTACACAGCGTCGTTCTAAGTACGGTGCTAAGCGTCCTAAAGCTGCTAAGAAGTAATAGCCGAGCCACTTTTTAATTAAGAAAAAAGGAAACAGAAACAAACTTAACGTTTTGCTGATTTGTTAAGACGACAGGTTGAGTAAATGTTCAAGAGAGAACGTTGAAGACACAGAAAGACAAGACAACCTCAGCAAGATTATTAAAAGCAAAAATGAGAAAAGCAAAACCAAAGAAGCGTGTGATCCTTCCAGATCCCGTTTACAACGACCAGAAAGTGTCAAAGTTCGTTAACCATCTGATGTACGATGGTAAGAAGAACACATCTTACGAGATTTTTTATACAGCTCTTAACACCGTTGGTGAGAAGATGCAGAACGAAGAGAAGTCAGCTCTCGAAATATGGAAGCAGGCTCTCGACAATATCACTCCTCATGTGGAGGTAAAGAGCCGCCGTATCGGTGGTGCTACTTTCCAGGTGCCAACAGAAATCCGTCCTGATCGTAAGGAGTCTATCTCTATGAAGAACCTTATCCTCTTCGCACGCAAGCGCGGTGGTAAGGGTATGGCAGAAAAACTCGCTGCTGAGATAATGGACGCTTACAATAACCAGGGTGGTGCCTTCAAGCGTAAGGAAGATATGCACCGTATGGCTGAGGCTAACCGTGCATTCGCTCACTTCCGTTTCTAATCTTTAATATAATATAAGGAGGAAATAAGAAATGGCTAAGCACGATTTGCATTTGACTCGTAACATCGGTATCATGGCTCACATTGATGCTGGTAAGACAACTACTTCTGAGCGTATTCTGTTCTACACTGGTAAGACTCACAAAATAGGTGAGACTCACGACGGTAGCGCAACAATGGACTGGATGGCACAGGAGCAGGAGCGCGGTATTACCATTACTTCTGCTGCTACAACATGTTTCTGGCACTATCAGGATAAGCTCTACAAAATTAACCTTATCGATACTCCGGGACACGTAGACTTTACCGCTGAGGTTGAGCGTTCACTCCGTGTGCTTGATGGAGCCGTTGCTACATACTGCGCAGTAGGTGGCGTAGAGCCACAGTCTGAGACTGTATGGCGTCAGGCCGACAAGTATAACGTGCCACGTATCGGTTACGTTAACAAGATGGACCGTTCTGGTGCTAATTACTATGACGTAATTAAGCAGATGAAGGAAGTCCTCGGTGCTAACCCTATCAACCTCTGCTGCCCTATCGGTGCAGAAGAAAGCTTCAAGGGACTCGTTGACCTCGTTAAGATGAAGGCTATCCTTTGGCACGACGAGACAATGGGTGCAGAGTACGAAGTTGATGATATCCCTGAGGATATGATCGATGAGTGCAACGAATGGCGTGATAAGCTCCTTGAGGG
>CAKQDQ010000019.1 GCA_934229335.1 uncultured Prevotella sp. | reverse complement strand
GATGGTATCGACTCATTGAGCTATGCTATCGGTATTAGTCAGTCTGATGGCATCAAGGGTTACCTCTCAGAACGTATGGGTATTGATACTGCTTACATCGACGAATTCATCAAAGGCGTAACTGAAGGAGCCACTGCGGGAGACGATAAGAAGAAGGCTGCTTACTTCGCTGGACTGCAAATAGGTCAGCAGTTCGGCACACAGATGCTGAAAGGAGCCAACATGGAGCTGTTCGGAAATGACAGTACTAAGACAATCTCATTGAAAAACGTTATCGCTGGATTCGCTGCTGGTACAAAAGACAAAGGACAGCTGATGTCAGTAGACCAGGCTCGCACTATCATACAGGCTAAAACGGAAGAGCTGAAGACTGCGAGCATGTCAAAGCAATATGGTGCTTACAAGAAGCAGAACGAGCAGTACCTGAAGGTTAACGCCAAGAAGGAAGGCGTAAAGGTGCTTCCAAGCGGTGTGCAGTATAAGATTCTGACTGCTGGAACAGGTGCTGTTGCAAGCGATACTGCTATGATTAAGGTACACTATGAGGGAAAGACCATCGACGGACAGGTGTTCGACTCAAGCTACAAGCGTGGAGAACCTGTACAGATGCGTGCCGACCAGGTTATACCAGGATGGAAAGAGGTGCTCACTATGATGCCTGCCGGCTCTAAGTGGGAGGTAGTTGTTCCTGCTAATATGGCTTATGGAGCAGAGGGACGCGGTCAGGTTATCAAACCTTTCTCTACTCTTGTCTTCACCATCGAGGTCATTGGCAAGTAATATCGTAACACGATTCTTATATAGTAACCGTGCGTTACTTATATATTAACCATACGCCACTTATATAGTAACTATACGTTATTAATATAACAGAAACACCTTATTTACATAATAAGTGTGTCATCACTCCACTTCTTTACTCCGAAAGGGGTGGAGAAGTGGAGTTTTTTCGTTACCAACCGATCACGATGGTAACGCCATAAGAACACCTAAGTAAAGATATCACAATCAAACAATGAAGAAAACTCTTATCATCGTTATGGCGATAGTATGCACAATGACTGTTGCCATGGCAAAGAAAAAAGCGGCAAAACAACCAGAGAAGGCTGCCGTAGAACTGAAAAACAGTAGCGACTCAATAAGCTATATGGCAGGATATAGCAACACACAGGGACTGATTCCTTTCATACAACAACAGTTTAACGTTGATACTGCTTACATGGCAGACTTCATACAGGGACTGAAAGACGCTAAAGACAAAAGCAATGACCCAAAATTTAGTGCGTATTTAGCTGGTCAGGACATTGCGCAGATGATAGAATCGCGTATGATAAAGGGTATGGGCGATGACTTAAAAGACTCTCCTGACTCTTTGGTACGTGACCTTTTCTACCAAGGTTTCACTGATGCTCTGGCTAAAGACAGCAGCAAGTGTACGCTGACAGCAGCAAGTAAGTACTTCGGTGAGCGTATGCAGGCTGACCATAAGGCTAAGATTGAAAAGCTGTATGGTGAAAATCGTGCCGCAGGTGAGGCGTTCCTTGCCGATAACAAAACGAAACCAGGCGTGAAAACCACTGCAAGCGGACTGCAATATAGGGTTCTTAAAGAAGGATTCGGACCTAAACCAGTAGCTTCACAGAAGGTAAAAGTAAAGTATGAAGGTCGCTTAGTTGATGGCACCGTATTCGATTCAAGCTACAGTCGCACTGACTCTATCGCAGAACTGCCACTCGGTAATGTTATCGCTGGATGGAGAGAGGCTATCACTATGATGCCAATAGGTTCTAAATGGGAGCTATATATCCCTCAGAACCTCGCTTACGGAGAGCGTGAGATGGGTAAGATTAAGCCAATGTCTGCTCTTATTTTTACTGTAGAACTTGCTGGAATAAAGGGCGTGGAGTATCCTGCAAAGCCAAAGGAGACTATACCTGCCGCTACTCTCACACCTGCAAAGAAGGTTACTAAACCCGTAAAAAAGAGTAAGAAATAATGTCCTGACGGTAGGACAGAATATAAAAAAGGCTACGAAGTCAGCGTATCAATAGCGTGATACGATGGCTTTGTAGCCTTTTTTAGTATGCATCGTACGAGAAACTCGCAGTAAAGCAGCTGTTTTAACGGTGTTTTATACGACCGAACGCGTTGTAAAACGTCTTGCGTTGTAATGTTAAAGTAATCAGAATAGCTTTTATTCTGTCATCATCTTCAATGCTTGCGCCAACTGATCAGGGCATGATGTCGGCTTCATACCGCAGCGAATGCCGCTCAAACGTTCGATAACTGCCTGTGGCTTTTGCCCCTTAACAAGTGCCGCAACACCCTGAGTGTTACCGTTACAACCGCCATAAAACTGCACGTTGTCTATTAAACCTGTTTCGTCATTGATATCTATCGCAATGGCTTTGGCACAGGTACCTTGTGTTTCATAAATCTTTTTCATTGTAAGTTTTTTGTTTATTGTGCTTCGTAAGTAGTATGTTGAGCCAGCTAAGTAGTAGCAAACGTGTTGCCTACCTACTCTTTCTCCTTCTTACCGAACTCGGAGTCAATCTTCAACAGTGCCGATATTACAAAAGTGATGCTGCACAATGCCATGACGATAATGAAGAAAGTGCGGTATCCTACCGCCTCCTGCAGTGCGCCAGCAAACATTCCTGGTATCATCATTGACAGTGCCATGAACGCCGTACACAGTGCATAATGTGATGTTTTGAACTCCCCTCGGCTGTAGTATATAAGGTACAACATGTATGCCGTGAATCCGAATCCGTAGCCAAACTGCTCTATAAAGATGCAAATATTGATTAGAAGCAGACTTGAAGGCAGTGCGTATGCCAAATAAACATACACTATGTCAGGCAGCGTAATGGCGCAAACCATAGGCCATAACCATTTCTTCAGTCCGTCTTTACTTGCCGCTATGCCTCCGAGTATGCCTCCTAACACAAGTCCGATGACCCCCACTGTGCCTTGAACGAAGCCATATTCCTGCGGTGACAGTCCCAAACCTCCGTTGTGAGAGGCGTCAAGCAGGAAGAGAGTAGTAATCTTTACCAACAGTCCTTCAGGCATACGGTAGAGCAACATAAACAGTATACCTACGATAACCTGTTCTTTTTTGAAGAACGTCTTGATGCTGTTCTTCAGCCCTTCAAGTATGTCGTGTACCGTAACCTCTGAGCGTTGGCAGTCTTCTTTCGGCTTTGGCAGAACGTAAGAGTGCCACAGCCATAGAGCAATGAACAGTCCTGTGCAGCCATAGAAGAGCAAACTCCATGAGTAAGCTATATTATTTCGGAATATCACTTGCAGGTTTCCTGCCACCATCACGAGTGCTCCCTGTCCGAAAATCATGGCGAATCGATAGAATAAGGAGCGTATTCCCACGAACCATGTCTGCTCATGCTGTGACAATCCGAGCATGTAGAACCCGTCAGCAGCTATGTCGTGCGTTGCGCTTGCGAACGCCATGAGCCAGAAACAGCACAGTGTGCCCTGCACCCAGAAGTGCGTTGGTATGGTGAATGCTACTCCTCCCAATGCCGCTCCTACGAGCAACTGCATGGATGTAATCCACCATCGTTTAGTTTTTATGATGTCCACGAATGGGCTCCACAGTGGTTTTATTACCCACGGCAGGTTCATCCATGCCGTATAGAACGTGATGTCAGCGTTAGACATACCCAGTTGCTTGTACAGCACCATTGAGATAGTCATCACCATAACGTATGGTATGCCCTCAGCAAAGTATAGTGAGGGCACCCATGACCAAGGATTCTTCATGTTGGTTGTATTGAGTTGTTAAGAGATTCTGTAGGTATAGCTACGCCATAGCATAATGACAGCTATGCGTGAGCGTTTCTGTCGTTTATGATTGCAGCCATATTATTCTGCGCCCACATTATGAGGCTGTTGATAATAGGTAGAAGTGTGTGCGTACGTTGTGTTAATGCGTATTCCACTCTTGGTGGAACCTCTGCGAATACCTGCCTTGTGATATAGCCGTCAGACTCTAATGTGCGCAGTGTGCTTGTTAATACCTTTTGCGAAATGTCAGGTATATGTTTCCTGATTACGTTGAAGCGCATCGTAGGCTCTTTATTTAACGTGTATATTACAAGTAAAGACCACTTGTCACAGATACGCGCCAGCACGTTGCGTATAGGGCAGTCAGCGAAGACATTGTCTTTTATCGTGTTACTCATGTTATGCTTTTTCTTTTAGTATACAAAAGTAACTAACTTTCTTTATATACACAAATCATAAAGGTTAATATAGGTTAACGCAGTGATTTGTAAATTGTTGTGACATAGCAAAGGTAACCTTTAGGTAACTATGCCACCTAAAAGTGCCTTCTTGTGTGAATGGAAAATATGCTATACCTTTGCAGTCGTAAAGAAATAACAAACAACTTAACTTGTATATAGACATGAAAGAGATTAAGACAGTAGCAAAGGCAGCGAACTTCGCCGCCGTTAACGTGGGTAAGTTTAATGAACTTGGTGAGTACATCTTAAACCTTGGCCCTGACGTAAAGATTCCAGGTAAGGTGTTTGGTGGTCAGTCTGTAGGTGCAGCAGCGGCAGAATTCTCGTTCCAGAGTTTCGCTCCTGGCACAGAGACAGGCTTCCTTCATACCCATAAGAACCACGAAGAGCTTTACTTCTTCCTCGGTGGCAAGGGCGAATATCAGGTAGATGGTGAGGTATTTCCTGTAGAAGAAGGCAGTGTAGTGAGAGTGTCACCAGCAGGCAAGCGTTCTGTTCGCAACAATGGCACAGAGCCATTGGTAATGCTTTGTGTACAATACCGCAGCACACCTTTTACTGCTGACGACGCTACAGATGGTGTTATATTGAACGAAAAGGTAGAGTGGAATTCATAATTCGTAGCACATCGTTTATACTCTATGTGTTAACATACTGATAATCATATAAAAACCGCGGAGCGGATTCTAAACCATTGCATTGACAATGAATTAGAATCCGCTCCGTTTATTTGTATTTTCTATTGGTTAATATGCCTTAGAAATATTCGCGCCACGATAATAATGTGCGAGAATATCGCTGTAAGGAATACCCTTTGCGCCCATTACCGCTGCACCAATTTGGCACAATCCTACGCCGTGTCCCCATCCTTTACCGTTTAGTATAAACGACTTCGGGTAGCCATCGGCGTCCTTGCCATGGCTTGCCACGGTGAAAGCAGAGCTGTAAAGGTGTGTGGCAGATAGCGTCTTGCGTATCTCCAGCTCCTTACCAATGGTGAACGTCTTGCGCTCACCGATAATCTTCAGCAATGAGATGCGTCCACTCTTGCCGCGCTCCAAGGCTTCAAACCCTTTGATTCTGCCAAAGTCCATATCCAACTTCTCACTGATGAGGTGTGATAACTCCTCCTGCGTGTATGCAACCATCCAGTCATGGAAGTCTACCGTCTCTTGATCGTAGTCGTTAAGCACCTCCGAGAGTATGCGACGGTCTTGCGTATTGCAGTATGGGTCGTTTACAGAAGTGAGGTAAGGCTTGTTGATGTTCTCCCAACAGTAGCGGTATTCCTCCGTTACGCCACCGCAACACTTAGAGAATCTGGTGTCGCATATCTCGCCCTGATATTCCATTATCTGTCCCATCGTAGCCTTTACAGCATCTATCACGTGTGGGTTAGCGGCATTAGTAATGCCTTGGTATCGCTGGCAGTGGTCGTCAGCGCAGACATCGAAGATAGTGTGGTCTTCACGGTCGTACCATCTTATGAGCATATCCTCCTTCTTAACGAACGAGAAGAAGTTGTTGCTGCCGTCCTGCATCTTCTGTCTTCGTTGCATTTGCGCAAGCAACCAGGAGCGCGATATGACCGCATGAGCTTTGAGAAGCTCAAGACTTGACGTGGCTGACATCTCGCTTGAGATAACACTTTCGAGGTAACGTTCCACTGGAAGTTCGTTGATAGCGCATATCTTACCCTCTTCAACCACAAGTCGCAGAGTGCCGAGGAATGTCTGCGTCTGCTTGCGTTCCCAGTGGAAGTTGATGCCAATGGTTACGCCCTCAATGCTGAACGACGCGTCGTTAGTCTTAGGTCGGAATGTCAGTTCGCTGTACTGAGTACCTTTCCACATTATGGTGCCTTCCGAACAAGTTACAGTTTGCGCCCCAGTGATGTCTGCTCCCTTTGCAGTGTAGGTGCCGTTAAGCGTGAAGTGCAGCTCGTTAGCACTCACTATGCCCACCTTAACGTCTGGTTGTCCAGCATATTTGAAGGCGGGACGCGTGCTTGCCATAGGCTGTTCGCTAAGAGCTTCTGCTATGGCGTCAGCCTCCTCGCGTGTAATGCTGACCTCCTGTAGAATGTCAGTGGCTCGCTCAGCCGTGATATTGTCAAAGTCTTCCTTACGTGGAGTTATAATAAGTCCAGCCATATCAAGTGCGCCAGGGCTGACAATAGCCTGTGTATCGTCAGTAGCGTAGTAACAGTCAGGACGATGTTTGCGGCGCGGCAGCACCACAGTTATTTGCTCCTCATCCTGTCGCCATGCTATGATGTTCATCATTGGCTCCGTCAGTTGCGAGTCAGCAGGCAGTCTGTCCATCATGACGCGGTAGAGGCGGCGGAAGAGCTTGCGCTCATTGTCACCGTGACGACTGCGTATCACAAAGGCAGGCACGACGTAGTCAGTCAGCAGACTGATGTCTTCTCCGTCGGCACACGACGCTACTGTGCGCATGGTACGTGCCATACGTGGCATCATGGTCTGTAAAGGTACGATGCCAGAGGTGCCAGCCTGCAGGTGAAGATGGTCTGGTGCTGACGCACCGCAGAGCGGTCCGTTATAGAAAACCATCAGCGTAGGGTGCTGATGTAGCAGTCTGCGTATTGCTCCAAAGTGCGAATATATGGCCTGTGGCTCATGCTTCAGTAGAGGAATAGTGAAGTGTTGAGGCAGGATAGGAAATGGATTGACAAGTATCTCCAACTCCTGCTCACCATTCTTTGCATACAGTGGCTTGCTGATTTGCTCCGTAGGTCGGTTCTCCTTGCATAGGAAACAGGGTCGTTTGGCAAGAGTAGCCTTGTCGATACGTGCCCCGGTGGAGACGATACGTGCAGGATTAAACTGAAGTCGCATTTCGCCCACCTCCTTAGTCTGTACGTTTTGTAGGTCAGAGTAACGCTGTCGCACCTCGTCCCACAGCTCCATTTGTCGGTTAAAGAACCGTTGCAGGCTGTCGTTAGACGTGCTTAGTGGCTTGCCAGCGTTGAGTTGCTGGCGTGCTTTAATCTCGATAGTACGCAGACGGTCTTTATACAAGTTGTTAGCGTTCACCTTCTCTATGCTGAGAGCGGCATCGCTGTTGCCTCCCCAGCGTCTGCACAGGTACAGCTCCTCGTATAGTCGTCCGATGCGGTAGCGTCGACTAAACGCCAATCCGAGCGCATAGTCCTCGCCATAGCTGGTGTTAGGAAAACCGAACTGGCGCAGTAGAGGCGTGAAGAAAGCCCTTGGCGCACCGAGACCATTGATGCGCAGCGCGTTGTTAGGACCGTTAGTGTCAGTCCATTCGCGGTGGTCGATGATGCCCGGTGGTAGAGTCTGAAGGTCGAAGTCGCACATACGGTACGCTCCTATCACCATGGCAGCCTTCTGTCGGTAGAAACAGTCAACGATACGTTGCAGTGTGTCGTGGCTGGAGTAGAGGTCGTCAGAATCTAATTGTACAGCGAATCTGCCGCAGCGGTCATCGTTAATCGCCACGTTCCAGCAGCCCCCGATGCCTAATGGCAGAGCTTCCTCACCGTGACAACCTGGTATGATGTGTATAAGGCGGTCGCTGCCCTTTGCTGCCTCCTCTTCCTGTAGTTGGCGCAAGATGTCGGTAGTGCCGTCAGTAGAGTGGTTGTCCACCACAATAACGTTGTAAGCGAAGCGTGCCTTCTGCGACAATGCGCTCTTAACAGCATCGGCTATAGTCTTGGCGCGGTTGTATACAGGAATCACAACAGACGCCTCTATAGGGAACACCTGTTCGTTGAAGTCAGGAGTAAGCGCGTTAGCAGTGTCAATCTTTGCGCCAATAGCTTCAAGATGTTCTGTTGCCACCTGCTCCATCTCTATCTGTCGGCTTCTGTTTTGTGGGTTAACGTAGTCAAACTGCTTCTCGCCACTCTTGCGTGTATCAGCCTCCTCCTCTGTATACAGCATCTCATTGATGTGGAATATCTCACCGTGACGTTGCAGATACAGTCGCAGCGCATATATGGCAGCATAGGCATAGTCCGCCTTTTGCTCCTTAACAAAGTCCTTGAAGAGTGTTGAACGCACAAGGATAAGCTGTCCGAAGTCGAAGTCGTCGCGTATGCTGCCCATCTGACAGTCTATCACAGGGTGAGCGTTACGCTGTCCCTGCGTTACAGAGTAGTGGTCAGAGTACACCATTGCCGCTCCAGTGTCGGCGGCAGTGTGCAACATTCGTTCCAAGGCGTGCCAGCCAAGAGTGAAGGGAGTAGACTTCTGTGAGAGCAGAATGTAGTCAGCCGTTGACTCCTTAGCAATGTAGCGCAGAGTTGACATGGCAGTGATAGGTTCGCCTTCAAGTAGATAGAGGCGTTTCATAGCTCTCTCTTTCGACAGCTTTTCTGCTGTGTCGGCAAAGAGGGAAGTACTGCTACAAGATATGAAAATGTCTATTTTCTGAAACATCAGTGTTTATTTTTATTATTGTCCGCTAAACATAATTTATCTACTCAAAACTTCTTGAATTTCAATTACATTTGCAGTTAGGTATTATACACCTCCCCTGCTTTTGTAATGTGTTTATAATAAAAAAAGTAAAAGCGAGCTATAACGAGGCGGGCTGAAAGCCCAACCTGCTCATAGCTCAGGGTAGCACCCTGAGTATAAGTCAAATGTCGATGTCGCCCTGAAAGGGCAAAAGCATTGAATGTCAATAGTTTTTATGAGTTACGCTTTTGCTCTTTCAGAGCGTCAGTGTAGTATGTACGTCTACCCAGGGTGTTACCCTGGGCTATGAGCAGGTTGAGCTTTCAGCCCGCACTTTTTTATCCAAACTTTCTATCATATATTTTAGCGGATGGTAATAATTTGTTTTTGAGGGTTGTGGAAAGGGGTAGCATTGCGAAAGCACACTAATCGCATTGCGAAAGCACCCAAATAGCGTTACGATTGCTATGCTTTTGCGTTGCGAAAGCATAGCAATCGTTTTAAGGGCAAAAAATATATGGGTAGTTCTATAAATTACTACCGTAAGACGAACCACCCATTTGGTTTACTTATGCTTTCTGAACCTGACGGGATAGAGCACGGAGACAAAGCCCACGGCAACGACAGTAAGGAATACTACGGCAACATCAGCGTAGTGAACGCTTACAGGATATGCGTCGACCACAAACGAGCCGCTTGATTCTCCTAATGATACTAAACCGTAACGCTGCTGTAAGAAGCATAACAGCAAGCCGAGACCTACACCGAGAATGGCACCGATGATGCTGATAAGCCAGCCTTCAAAGATGAAGATGCGCTTGACAAGAGAGTCGCGTGCGCCAAGGCTGCGTAGGGTGGCAATATCGTTTTTCTTGTCGATGATGAGCATAGACAGCGAGCCGATAATATTGAAACAAGCCACTACAAGTATGAAGGTGAGAAAGATGTAGCCCATGAACTTCTCTATCTTCATAATCTTGAAAGTGTCTTCTTGTTGCTCGTAGCGGTCCATGACACGGAACTTATCTCCGCAGATATCCTGCATCTTCTTCTTCACAGCGTTGATGTCGGTGCCCGATTTCAGCTTTATCTCAAGGTTAGACAGTTCGCCATCGCATTGGAACAACATTCGTGCGAAGTTGATAGAGGTGATGATATGGTCCTTGTCGTACTTGCCTTGCTGAACGCAGAATACCACACCAGGTGACAATAGAGAGTCGACCACGAAGCCATCCAGTGGGTTGCTGAGGTCAATCTGTCCGTTACGTTGCGGCGCATAGACGCGCAGGTAGCCGTCGTAACGTGCTGGCATACCGAGTGTTTGCGCCAGACGAATGCCAGGTGTGCCGTATTGCAGGTCGGCAGCCTGTAGGTCGAAGACACCGTCACCGTAGCAAATGTCGTTGATACGGGTCAGTTGCGTGAAGTTGTCTTCTACGCCTTTTACCGTCACCATAGCCTGTCGGTCACCGTAAACGGCAAGAGCCTGTCCCTCTACACATTCCGTTGCCACGTCGACCTCTGGCAGCTTGCGTATCTCTACCAGTGCTGGCGAGTCAGCGGCAACCGTCTTTCCCGTTGTCGGCACAACCTCTATCTGTGGGTCGAAAGCTGTGAAGAAAGTGGCGACGAGGTCGCTAAACCCATTAAAGACGCTGAGTACCACCACCATAGCCATAGTAGCCACCGTGACACCGATGACGGAGATGGCAGAGATGATGTTGATAACGTTGGTGCTCTTCTTAGAGAATAGGTATCGACGGGCTATGAAAAAGCTTACACCCATACGGTGTTTGTTGTTCTCCATACATTACTTACTGCTTCAAAAGGCTGTCGATATGCTCTATATAGTCTAAAGAGTCGTCGATGAAGAATCGTAACTCAGGAATGATACGCAACTGGTTGCGCACCTTCTGACCAAGCTCATAGCGTATGCTTGACACGTTAGCGTTGATATTCTTCAGCAGTTCCTCACCCTTCTCAGATGGGAAGATGCTCAGATATGCGGTGCATATACTGAGGTCGGGAGAAATCTTAACGCGTGTAACGCTGACCATTACGCCGTGCATCTGTCGAGTTTGGCTCTGAAAGATGAGGCTCAACTCCTTCTGAAGAAGGCGTGATATTCGGTTTTGTCTTGTCTCTTGCATAGTTGAATAGTATTTTTTAGTGGGTTAAAAAGTATGTTTTAGTGTTTAAAAGTCGAAGCCGTTGTAGACGTTGATGTCCACATCGCCGTGTATCCCCCTCACTCTTCCGTCGGGTGAGAGCTGCCAGTACACAAGGTTTACGTCGGGTTTGTATTCGCCATAGCGTGCTATCCATACGTCATAGTCGTTGTGTAGGTCTTTGGCGAGAGGCAGATATTTGTTTACGAAACGCTGGCTGACGTAAAGTATAGGTCTCTTTCCGCGTCGTGCTTCAACAGTGTTCAACCACTGTCGCACGTTGCGGAAGAGGGCGTGGATGCCTCCAGCTTTCTTTATCTGTGCGTCAGTAGGCTCAAGGTCAAGCACAGGCGGAAGGTCGCCCTTGCTGTATCGGCTGTTGCGCAAGAAGTTAATGGCTTGCTTATAGCCCGAAGTCTTGATAGAGAAGAAGTGGTATGCCCCCATTCTGTAACCGTATTTTTTACCTGCTACATAGTCAGCGGCAAAGTATTTGTTTCTTACCGTAACGCCCTCCGTAGCCTTTATGTATACGAAGCGCACGGGGTAGTCCACCTTTCCGTGTATAACTTTTTTCGACATTTTGCCTAACGACACTATGCGCAGGTTCTTCCAGTCTATGGAATACTTCTTGCGACCTTTCTCATGTTGATGGCGCGAGATGTCGATGCCGTATATACGCTCTGGCGTGTAGGCAATTCTTTCGCCTAAGAACCTGTCGTTTTTCCATTCGCCTAAGCGCAGCTTCTTTCCTGGAATAATAGAGAAGCCCACGCCATTTCGTTTGCCGTGCTGCCATTCTCCTTCGTAATACGCTCCATTATGGTTCTGAAAGCTGCCGTAGCCGTTAGGGATGGCTTGCGCGTCACGTTGCCCTTTGTAGTCGCCAATGCTGTCAAAGCTGCAATAGAGCTGCTTGGCGTGATGTATATGGCGTGATGATAGTGCCGCAGCCGCTTCGTTGTGCCTGTAAAGGCGAGCAAAGAACGAGGGATGGGCAGAAGACTCGGCAGTAGTCAGCCGTATGTTTTTACCATTTGACTCATGCGGTATGCACTCTATGCGATGGCCCGTAGAGTCAGCGAAAAGGTAGTATCTGCGCTCCATTCGTATAGAGAGCGACTTGGCGTGCAGTGCTTTCTGTATGGTATTGGCAGACGATGCTAACACCTTGGCGTAGGCATCGAGACGCTTTCCGTAACGTGCCACGATGTCAAAGCCATTGTCGAGCACGGTGTGTGTACGCAAAAAGTAGTCTACATCCGTTTTCTGCATAGCCACAACATCCTGTCCTTGCTTAATGGCTTGTGCCTGTCGTTGCAGTAACACCGTTATCTCCTTGTGCGACAGCTTGCAGATAGCCGTAGTGTCGGGTGCCGACGCTATGAGGCTACCACCATTATATGGCAGAATGTCCCAGCGTCTGGTCCACTGTGCGGCTATGGTGTCAACGCTCCAAGAGTGTATAGAGGTGTCGCTTACGTGGTGTATGCCCCTGAGTAGGCTGTCGCCTTGAGTGGCGGTAAATGTAAACAGTGCCGTAGTGTCGTCGGCAATGATGTAACGTGTCTCTGTCACAAGCGAGGTGTCGCACTGTCGTCGCTCTTTCTCTGATAGCGGATAGAAGTACCAAAGGCACCATAATGCGGCAATGACGCACACCAATAGTATTACTGGAAGCATACAGCCCCCATTTCCCCACTGCCTTCTCGTACCGTAAGAAGATACGCGACGGGCGGGTTTATAGCCCTTATAGCTATTGCGCTTATGAAAGAATATAGGTAACATCATAGTTCATATCCACCCATAGAAGAGCCCATCTCGTCGTCGTCAGACTGTTGTCTCTCCTGTTTTTTCTTCATTCCAGACTGGTTGCCGAAGTTCCACGTAACGGTAAAGTTTACCCTTCGGCTGCTACGTTTGTTGAGTTGGTAACGCTCAAAGGTATCGCTGGCGGTATATGTCTCCCATTTACGACTGTTGAAGACGTCGCGGCAGTTAACCGACAGTATTAGCTTTCTGTTGAGAAAGTTTTTCTTTACGCCAAGGTCTACACCGAAAGTAGATGGGCGATGACCCTGTGTGATAACGCTGCGTGAATTATATCTGCCGCTTGCCTGAACGCTGATGTCGTAGGGGAGCGTAATGGCAGCGATGATACGGGCGTTCCATGTGAAGTTGTCTTGTGCTTCGCCAGATACCGTTTGACCGTCAATGTAGTAGTTAAAGGCGTTAAGCTTGTAGTAATACATATTGACGTTGGTGGTGAGGTCGAGCACTCTGCCAATCTTGTTCTTGCCAGTCAGCTCCAAACCAGTAGATGTTGACTTAGCCACATTCATCGGAGTGCGATACATCATCTGGTCGGTCTGGCTGCGATAGTTGATGCGTTGTATCACGTCAGAGGTAGGACGGTAGTAGGCTGACACAAGGAGTGAGTGCATATCCCACTGCTTCAGGTAGTTGAGCGAGAAGGAATTAGAGAACTCAGGCGTCAGCTCTGGATTACCGAAGGATACTATTGACGCGTCGCTCGTGTTGCGGAAGCTGTTAAGCTCGCCTCCCCACGGACGGCGAAGACGTCGTGTATAGTTCAGTTGCAGTTGCTGTGTCTTGGTCAGTTGGTATGACATGAACACAGAAGGGAACAGCTGGAAGTAATCCTTCTTGTAAGGGTCAGCCACTGGTGTCATGCCGTGTTCTTCGTCCCAATTAAGCGATGTTGTCTTGACGCGCCAGTATTCGCCACGCAGACCCGTCATGACACTGAATTTGTCGTGGTTATACGACAGCGTGAAGTATAGCGCATGGCGGTCTTCATCATATTTGAATCTGTTGAAATAGCTCTTCTCCTCAGTAAGGTCGTTGCCGTTCCAGTTTGCCGCTTCGTATGACAGTTGAGGGGTATTCTCGCGTGAGAAGTCGCCCATATATCCGCTTTCTAACTTCAGATGCTCCGTGAGAGGGTTTTCATAGTCTAACTTAATCTCCGTGTTATGGTTCTTGATGTTGAGCGGACGTGACTGGTAGCTGCTCGTAGAAGGCTGCGCATTGTCAACGAAATATATGGAGTCTTGGTAGACGTTGTCGTTGTCAGATCCCCATTGCCCGTGAGATACGGTGAAGTCAAGATAGTGTTTGTCGGTGAAAGAGTGCCTGTAGTTAAACTCTGCGTTATACATGTTCATCGGACCACCACTGTATGTGTTCCTCAGTCTGATGCTTGTCAGCTCCCTGTCCAGTCCGTTGTATACACCATAATAATAAGGTGTAGATGAGTATTCCTTGTGTTTGCCAGTGAACAACATTCCGCTAACAGAGAAGTCGTCCTTGTCTGTAGCGTGAAAGGTCAGTCCTGCTCGTGTGAACATCATGTTGCCACGCCTGTTATTTTCCGTGTCGTGATACTCGTATGAACTTAGTGTACCGTTGCTGAGGTTATCTTGTCTGCTCTCATTACTGCCTTTATTCTCCATGTGCCTGTAGCCGATGTTGAAATATGCGTCCAGTTTAGAGGAGTTGTAGTTGATATTGAACGATGTGTTAGCTCCGCCTCTGGTGTCGGCACCAGCTTGCAGCGAACCGTAGTAGCCCTTGCGTCTGTCCTTCTTCAATACGATGTTGATGATACCAGCCGAGCCTTCAGCAGAGAATTTAGCGGAAGGGTTGTCTATAACCTCAATTCTCTCGATGCTTTCAGCAGGCAGCTGTTGCAGAATCTGCGCGCGGTTGTCGCTCGTCAGACCGCTTGGACGACCGTTAATCCATACCTCTACGCTGGAGTTGCCACGTAATGACACGTTGCCGTCATTGTCAACGTCCACCGACGGAATGTTCTCCAGCACGTCAGTAGCCGTCTGCCCAGCTGTCGTTATAAGACTTGCAACGTCAAATTCCTTCCTGTCCACCTTCAGCTTCATGGTGCTGCGTCGTCCTGTCACCTGTATTTCGCCCAGCGTTTGGTCGGCTATCTTACTCTCTTTTTTATCTTTCTTCTCTTGTGCGTCGGCTATAGCGGCGGTTGACAGAGCCGCAAACAGACAGATTAAAGTCCTGAACATTTCTTTCCTTTTTGCCTTATCTTTGGTTAAAGATGTGGTATATGTATTCCTATATAATGTGAGCTCGTATATACAAATTATGGGTTGACGATGCCGTTTTAACGTCCCACGTGGTGAAACGTTATGCATCGTCAACCCATAACACTGTTTATTGCTTCTTGAAAGCCTCGTATATCTTGTCTGCGATAGATTGCATCTCCTCAGCTGGCAACTGTAATTTCTCTCTACGGAAGTCCATATCCCCTTCGCTGTTCATTGGCATAAGGTGGATGTGAGCGTGTGGCACCTCCAGTCCAAACACTGACATACCAATCTTCTTGCATGGAAAAGCCTCCTTAATAGCCTTCGCTACTTTCTTCGCGAAGATATGGAAGCGTGACAGTTCGTCGTCATCCATATCAAAGATATAGTCAACTTCACGTCTCGGAATAACTAACACGTGCCCCTTTACAACAGGGTTGATGTCAAGAAACGCATAAAACTCTTCGTCTTCAGCACACTTGTAGCTTGGTATTTCGCCAGCGGCAATTTTAGAGAAAATATCCATAATGATAGCTTTTAAGTTATTGTATGTCGTGGTTTTTGTAGAGAGAGAAATATTATCGCTTAGTAAGAGATGTTCTCAATCTTAAGTTTAAGTACTCCGCGTGGTATCTTAGCCTCTACCTCGTCGCCCACTTTATGGTTCAGAAGAGCCTGAGCGATAGGAGTCTCAATAGATATTTTGCCCTCTCTGAGGTTTGCTTCGTTAGCACTAACGATAGTGTAAGTCATCTTAGCCTTGTTAGCCAAATTCGTCATCTCTACCTTAGAGAGCAGCTGTACGGCGTCAGTAGCGAGACGACTCTTATCAACTATCTTAGCTTCCGCAATGGTATTCTTGAGTTGGTTTATCTTAGCAGCGAGGTGTGCCTGTGCCTCTTTAGCGGCGTCGTACTCAGAATTCTCTGACAAGTCACCCTTGTCACGTGCCTCTGCGATAGCAGCACTGGCCTTTGGCATTTCTATTGCTTCAAGGCGATGTAGCTCAGCCACGAGGTTCTCGTAGCCTTCTTTTGACATGTATGCCATAATTGTTTTTTGTATATTGATAAATGAAAATTTACGGTTAGTCCGTTTGAGTATGGAACAAAAAATAAGAACCCCAACTTTACTTCCTATATCAAACGGTATAAGTTAGCTCTTGCTGCCTAATGGCGCACCGTTTGGAATACAGAATATATAGTCGGAATCCCTTGCTTATATAATATGTCGACTGCAAAGATACGCATTATTTTATTAATGTGCAAGTTTTTACGTTTTTTTTACTCTTTTTATTGCGCAAATTTGGCTGTTTCGTGCAAAATGTTTATCTTTGCAATCGAAACGAACCATAATAACAAAGCGATTCAATTATGTATAAAACTATAACGGCAGTAGAGGCGGCTTCGTTGATAAAGAATGGCGACTCACTCGGATTGAGCGGCTTTACGCCTGCTGGTGTGCCTAAGGCAGTGACCAAGGAGCTTGCTAAGATAGCTGTAAGTGAGCATGAAAAGGGTAATGAATTTAAGATAAACCTCTTCACTGGCGCATCAACAGGACAGAGTACAGATGGAGATTTGGCAGCAGCACAGGCTATAAAGTTCCGTGCTCCTTATACTACTAATCCAGATTTCCGCTCTCATGTTAACAAAAATGAGATTGACTACAACGACCTCCACCTCTCTCACATGGCTCAAGAGCTACGTTATGGTTTCTATGGTCCTTTGGATTGGGGCATACTTGAGGTGTGCAAAATTGAAGAAGACGGTGATAACTACCGCGTATATCTAACAGCTGCTGGTGGCATCGCTCCGTCAGTGGCACGCAAGGCAAGTAAGATTATACTGGAGTTAAACTCCTTCCATAGCGAAGGTGCGGCTTTGCTGCATGACGTTTACGAGCCTGCAGACCCACCATACCGTCAGCCTATTATGATAACAAAGGTCAGCGACCGCATAGGTACGCCATACCTTGAGGTCGAAAAGAAAAAGGTAGTAGGCGTAGTGGAATGTAATATTCCTGATGAGGCACGCGCATTCAAAGGCTCTGACCCCGTGACAGATCAGATAGGTGCTAATGTTGCCAGCTTCCTTATTAATGATATGAAGCGCGGTATCATACCAGCCGAGTTCCTGCCATTGCAGAGTGGCGTAGGCAGTACAGCCAATGCGATACTCGCTGCGTTAGGACACGATAAGGCAGTGCCTGACTTTAATATATACACAGAGGTGTTGCAGAACGCCATTGTGGACATGATGCTTGAAGGACGTGTAAAGGATGCTTCTACGTGTTCATTGACAGTAGACAACGAATGTCTTATGAAGGTGTATGATAACATAGATCACTTTGCGAAACATCTTACTATACGCCAGTCAGAGATATCCAATTCGCCAGAGGTTATCCGTCGTTTGGGAGTAATAGCTATCAATACAGCCATTGAGGTTGATATTTACGGCAACGCTAACTCTACACATATCTCAGGCACAAAAATGATGAACGGCATAGGCGGTTCAGGCGATTTCGAGCGCAACGCCTACATATCAATCTTTACATGTTCATCAGTTGCCAAGGGAGGATTAATCTCATCCATCGTTCCTATGGTAAGCCATCAGGACCATTCAGAACATGATGTCAACGTCATAATTACTGAACAGGGTATCGCAGACCTTCGTGGAAAGTCACCATTGCAGCGTGCGCATGAGATAATAGAGAACTGTGCGCATCCTGATTTCCGTCCGTTGCTGCGTGAGTATCTCAGCATCGCTACGGGAGGTCATACACACCACAATCTGCCAGCAGCGTTCGCTATGCACGACACGTTGCGCAGAAAGGGCGATATGCACCTTACAGACTTCTCTGAATACGTTAAAGACTAAGCGCATTGGTCTTTTGCAGACTTCGAAAAGTGTGTAAAAGGCTAAGCGTATTACTAACAACTAATAAACAATACTATTATGACAAGCTTAAAGGATTTCTCTCTTGAGGGAAAGAATGCGTGGATTACTGGTGCCTCTTACGGCATTGGTTTCAACATTGCCAAGGCATTTGTAGCCGCAGGTGTTAAGACTATTATATTCAACGATATTAACGAGGCAGCTCTTGAGCGTGGTCTCGCTAACTATAAGGAAGCAGGTATCACTAACGTTAAAGGTTATGTGTGCGACGTTACCGACGAAGTGGCAATCAAAGCTCTTGTAGAGAAGATTCACGAAGAGGTTGGTCAGATTGATATTCTCGTAAACAACGCAGGTATCATCAAGCGTATTCCTATGCACGAAATGGCGCGTAAGGACTTCCAGCAGGTTATAGACATCGACCTTGTAGCACCATATATCTGCGCTTCAGCAGTACTTCCAGAGATGATGGAACGTAAAGAGGGTAAGATTATCAACATCTGTTCAATGATGTCAGAGCTTGGTCGTGAGACAGTATCTGCATACGCAGCAGCCAAGGGCGGTCTGAAGATGCTGACACGTAACATCTGCTCTGAGTATGGTGAGTACAACATCCAGTGTAACGGCATTGGTCCTGGCTACATTGCTACCCCACAGACAGCACCACTTCGTGAGCGTCAGGCTGACGGTTCACGTCATCCGTTCGACTCTTTCATCTGTGCGAAGACTCCAGCAGGCCGTTGGCTTGACCCATCAGAGCTTGGTGGCCCTGCGGTATTCTTGGCATCAAAGGCTTCTGACGCCGTAAACGGTCACGTTCTCTATGTTGACGGTGGCATACTTGCCTACATTGGAAAACAGCCAAAATAACATTCTCATTTTTTTCATAATTTCATGTTTATCCGCGTGTGTCCTTGTGGTGCACGCGGTTTTTGTTTTTCGTGTGCTGACAGTACCTTTTTAATACCCTCCAATCACCATCATTACCATATAGAAACTTATGAAACGCATAGCTATCTTATTCTTCCTATTTACATTTATAGTGTCTACCCCCTCTTATAGTCAAACCCGTCGTGCCCTCGTTATAGGCCTCGGTAAGCAGCAGGACGCTGCCTGGGCAAAGATAAACGGAGACAAAGACGTAGAAATAGTAGTAAAAATGTTGAAGTATAACCACTTCAGCGACATCTCAACCCTTGTTAATGCCGCAGCCACCAAGCAAGGCATCGTGAATAATTTTGCACAGTTGACAGCTCGATGTAAGCCTGGTGACATTATATATATACATTTCTCAGGGCACGGACAGCGTATGACCGATGTGGATGGCGATGAGAAAGACGGGTATGATGAATCGTGGATACCCTACGATGCATACAAGTCGTACTGTCGTCAAGACCATGGCGAGAAGCATTTGTGTGACGATGAGATAGGTAGAATGTTAACCCTCCTAAGAGAAAAGGTAGGAGAGCGTGGCAATATCATAGTAACCGTCGATGCCTGTCATAGTGGTGACTCAACGAGAGACCTGAACGATGATTCCGTTAACGTGCGCGGTGTGTTTGAAGACTTCGTAATCCCAGTTGTAAAACGTGGCAGTGCCCGTCAGATAGAAGAACGCTGGCTGACGCTAAGTGCCTGTCTCAGTAATCAGTTAAATCAAGAACACCCTTCGGGATATGGCAAACTCACTTACGGTATCTGCACCCTCTGGCGTGAGATGAAAGGAAAAAACAACGCGGAAGTGCTCAGTATAATCACCCGTTACATGAAACGCAAGGGGGTAAGAGGCAAATATCCGCAAACGCCAATACTTACAGGCGGCACAGATAAGTACCGTTTCAGTACCTTGTTCTATGTAAAAAAAAAGAAATAAACCTCTTAAAGCGTAGTAAGTAATACTCAAAAAGTTCAAGAAAACTACGAATTTATCATTTACTTTAAGTAAAGCACATCGTTTATTCGTAATAATAATAAAACGAGTCTACAACTTAATAACAATGAAGATATATACACTACTAACATTATTCCTTACAACTCTGATAGTGTCATTGCCGCAGTCTATGGCTGCGGCAGACGCTTTACCCAGTCGCGTTGTGACCTATTCAGCTCCGCAAGGTGCGCCAATGAAAGACGACTACTCAGTAAGCGTGAAGCTGAAAGACGCTAATGACTGGAAGAATGTGCCTACATATATGGCGCGTGTCAATGCCCCTTTAGGCAAGACGGAGCATAAAATCAGCGAGCTCTCATACGGCATCTTCGACTTTACAGGTGCAGTAACCGTAAAGGTAGTATGCAGAAACGGCAAGACGTACAAGCAAGTGAAGATACGTCCAAACAGCAAAGGCATAACAGCTACCGAAGTTAACGACAGCACCGTAACATTTGAGCTGACGCAACCAGAAAATGTAAGCGTGGAATTTGACGGTGATATCAGAGAAAACCTGTTGCTTTTTACCTCCGCTCCCCTTCCTACAGCCAAGGAAGTGAAGAAAGAAGCGCGCAAGCAAGGACGTCAGTTCAAGTATTATGCCCCTGGACTCTATAACGAAGAGAAAATAAATGTAGAGTCAAACACTACAGTATATATAGAAGGTGGGGCTTACTTTACTGGCACTTTCGCCATAGAAGACGCTCATGACGTAACCATAACAGGCAGAGGCATAGCTCGCCCAGAGAACGGATATGAAGGCTGTCACGTACATCGCGGTAAGAATGTAGTGATAGAAGGCTTAACCCTTAATACCTGTCCTGTAGGAGGTAGCGACGGAGTAGTATTGAGAGACGTACACAGCGTGTCACACCCAGGGTGGGGAGATGGCTTAAACATCTTCGCATCATCCAACGTTCTCTTCGATCGAGTGTTCTGCCGAAACAGTGATGACTGCACCACGGCATACGCAACACGCAAGGGTTTCAGCGGTTCCGTAAGGAATATAACGATGAAAAACTCCATCCTCTGGGCAGATGTGGCACACCCTATCTTCATAGGACTGCACGGAAACCCTGAGGTAGGCGACAGTATCGTGGGACTGAGATATGAGAATATCGACATACTTGGGCAGAGCGAGTTCCAGATAGACTACCAAGGCTGTCTCGCGATAAATGTAGGTGATGACAACTATGTAAAGAATGTAATGTTTGATGATATACGCATCGAGAATATAAACAATGGTTGTCTGGTACAGGTAAAGGTGGCTTACAACCAGAAGTACTGCACAGCCCCAGGCAGAGGAGTAGAGAATGTCACCTTCCGCAACGTGAAGTATGATGGCGAAAAGCCCAATATCTCCTTGATCGTAGGCTATGATGAGCAGCGTACTGTAAAAAACATAACGTTCGATGGACTTGTGATAAACGGCAGGAAGATATACGACGATATGCCAGGAAAGAAAAAATGGTATAGCACAGCAGACTTCGTGCCGATGTACGTAGGCACTCATGTCAGCGGAGTAACTTTTAAATAAATACGAAAAACAAAAAAAACGCAATAAAATGAGAAGAGTAATGAGCATTATTGCTGCACTGTTATTAACAGTAGCGTGCAATGTCTTTGGACAAAATGAGATGCCCAAGATGCGCTTTGACTTCACTAATGTGACAGGCACAAGCGTTAAGGACAATGTCTCAGGAGTAACGGCACGACTCGTGAATAGTGCCAAAGTAATGGAGATGGGAAAATACCATGTGTTGAGTCTTGGCAGTGGTTCTGGTTATCTCGACATGACAGCACAGGGAGGTAAAGCTTTCGCAGCATTAGGCGATTATTCTATCTCAGTGTATTACAGAGTAGACGATGACGCTTCACTCTCAGGCAACGGCTATTTCCTGTGGGCTTTCTCTACACTCGACGCTTGTTTGGCGTCAGACGGTATCTATTCCGCTTACCGACTTAACGCTCAGCGCATAGCAAGCAGTATAGGTGGCTATACGCAAGAGACTGGATACGATGTAGGTAAAGAGTCAGAAAAGGGCAGATGGATACACGTGGCTTATACACAGAGTGGCAATACTGGCAAACTCTATATCGACGGCAAGCTGAAGAGCACCATATCAAATATGCCACTCAATAGCACCCTCTACGCTACAACGGCACCATCATGCTGCTGGATAGGCAGAGCACCATTCTCAGCTGATAGCTATCTTCAGAACACCCTCGTGGCAGACTTCTGCGTGTACGGTGAAGCCCTGTCAGAAGAGAGCATCAGCGAGAAAGCACAAGAAGTGGAGAAGATGGACGAGGCATACGTTAACGGTACGCCAGGAGACGTCACCGCTCTGAATAAAGCGATAGCTGAGGCACGCGAGATAGTAGCAAACGGTAGCGTATATCTGCCAGGTGCCGTAACAGAATTAGGAGACATCGCTACTATGGCGGAGCAATACACAAAGAAAGACTACAGCCAGTTTATATTAGATAAGGTTTATAACAAGCTGACAGCAGCCATTGCCACCACCAAGTCAACAGCGGGCGTGGTACTGCCAGACCTGAATAATGTGACAGCGGCGTACGACACCAACCGTGGTTTCGTACATCCAGGTGGACTACATACACAAGAAGACTTCGATCGCGTAAAGAGACAGCTCGCAGAAGGCAACACCCTTGTCACGCAAGCATATAACGTGCTAAAGAACGCAGAATACGCACAGGCTGGCGTTGCAACATGGCCAGTAGAGACCATAGTACGTGGTGGCGGCTCAGGACAAAACTACATCAACGCTGCACGTGGTGCAACGATGGCATACCAGAACGCTTTGCGTTGGAAAATAGAAGGCAACACGGCGTGCGCCAATACCGCGGTCAACGTGCTCATGGCATGGGCACGCGTCACAAAATACATCGGAGGCGACAGTAACTGGGCTTTGGCGGCAGGACTCTACGGCTACGAGTTCGCTCAGGCAGCAGAGATAATGCGCGACTATGAAGGCTGGTCACGCGACGACTTCGAGTTCTTCAAGCAGTGGATGCTCAACCTCTGGTATCCTCGTTGCATGCAGTTCCTCTGCGGTCGTAACGGTACCTGGGAGAACTGGGTAGGCAATCAGGGCGGTTATCGTCCTGGACACTATTGGAGCAACTGGGGACTGTGTAACGCTATGGCTGTAATAACAATCGGCATACTCTGTGATGATGTATACATCTACAACCAAGGCATGAGCTTTATGAAGTATGACCAGGTAGGAACCTTCAAGAAACAGCGTCCTACAGACCTCATTCTCAATGACGGACTCACCGAGTTCCTCGGCAATCTCGTAGTAACAACATCAGAATCTTCATTAGAGACAGGAGCATACGGAAAGCTTGGTCAGATGCAGGAGAGCGGACGTGACGGTGGTCACTCAGCCATGGCATTAGGCTTAGCGGTAGACATAGCCCACATGGCGTATAACCAGGGCGACGATATGTTCTCATATATGGATCATCGCCTTGCGGCAGGCGTAGAGTTTATTGCTGCCAGCACCAAGAACGTACAGGGATTACCTTGGACAAACTATAAGTACGTAGACTGCCGCACAGCATGGCACAACGGATGGCTTATGACCGGTCCTGCTATGCCAGCAGAGACAAGACCATACTGGGGAACAGTTATAGGAATATACGAAGGCGTGAAGGGTGTGAAAATGCCATACTCAGAGCAGGCTTATGCCACAATGGGCATAGACGGCGGTGGCTGGGGTAGTGCCAGTGGTGGCTATGACCACATGGGTTACTCAGTATTGATGAACACACGCGACGTACAGCTGGCACCAGCCGACAAGGTGCCTACCGAGTTGACACCGCGTATGCAATATAGCGGCAAGGTGACAGAGACTATCATTCCAAGCCTTAACCTTGAGATGGAGATGGGTAACGTGACAGGTCACGTCATAAACCACAACGAATTAGGCGGACTTGTCAACAACTTCCGTACCAGCAGCGGCAGCAGCGTGCCAAAGGGCGAGACAGTAACACTGATGCCACAGCTGCCAAACGGTGAGGAAGACACAGGTTTGTGGAAGTGGAACACGGGCGAGACAACACGTGAAATCACTGTAAATACAAACAAGAGCTATGTCTACAGAGTAACATACACCAACAAGAACGGCGTAGACAGCTATCAGAGCTTTGCCATAGCAGTAGAGAACGACTGCACACCGACGGTGCTGACACCAGTGATAACCTACGACGGAAAGACATTCGATAACACCGAGAGCATTGATGTGGTTTATGGACAGACCGTAACACTCACTGCTAATCCAAGCAACGGTGGAGGCACTTTCATCTGGAATACAGGCAGTACCGCACAGAGCATCACTACCGCACCAATCTACTCTTCAAGAGACTACACCGTATTCTACACCAACAGTGGTTCGGCTATCTCTGCAAAGACATTCCACGTGAATGTAGTTAACGCAGAGCAGTACATCGTAACACCGTCAGGCAAGACGACAGCCTCAGAGACATTAGTTGACGAAGGCGTAAATGTCACCCTTGGAATAAAGGTGCCACAAGGCGTCAGCGCAGAAGACGTAAAGTGGAACACTGGCGCGACAGGCAACGAACTTGTATTAGAGAATGTTTCTACCAGTGGCACATACACCGCAACATTCGTTACTCAGGGAACAGAAGTAAGCGTATCTTTCCTCGTAGTGGTAAAGCAAGCAGCCGCTCCTGAGATAGCAGAAGGAAACTATGTAGTGAAGAATCTTGCCGACGGCAAGCTACTTACTGACAACGGAAAGAGCGAACTCGTAACCTTCGAGGAAGGCAACGAAAATACACCAGCACCAACACAGGTGTGGACAATAGCCCTGAAGAACGGCAAGTATATGCTTACCAATGCCGTAGACAAGCTTGTGATAGGAACAAACGCTAAGCTCTCTACACTGAAGATGTACTCATTCTACTTCGAAAAGGCGGCAGGTATGGAACTGTACACCATGCACTCAGGTTCAACAGCGTCAAACATCAGATACTGGAGTGCTAACGAAGACGGTAGCGTAGACATCACTGGCACAGAGTTCGTAGATTACAAGTTTACTCTGATACCATTCTACGGAGACCCATCAGGAGTAGCGGAAGTGAACGCTGCCACTGACAATGCGGCAAACCAGAATGTGTATGACCTCTCTGGCCGTAAGGTAAATCCTAAGAACGCCAAGGGTGGAGTATACATAAAGGGTGATAAGAAAATACTGAAGTAAAAACGGTGGCACGGTGATAACTATCCAATCGCACTGCGAAAGCTATCAAATCACGTTACGAGAGCTATCCAATCGCATTGCGAAAGCTATGATATCGCGAAGCCCCGAAATCACAATAACAGAGAAATAAACCTGAACAATCAAAATTTGCGAAAAAAGACAGTGGCGTGTCCTGTGTGAACAGGGTACGCCACATTTTTTTAGTCTCCAGCCCATCTCCCTAACCTCCCCCACAGGAGAGGAGAGAAATGTAATATCGTAACTATAGGGTGGTTCTAAGTAAGTGCTCAAAATTGTTTTAATATCTACCATAGGCTATTTTGAGGCAGTTAGTTTCACTGTTTGAGAGAGTAATGCGGGCATTGTGACCGAAAACAGTGGAAGCAGATGACCAAAAGATACGGTATTAGATATTACTAATAATACAGGGAAAAAAACTTACCCATTTATAAAAATAACTTTGGATACCAGCTTATAAATCAGCGTTGTTATATTTCGATAGTAATTATATGTAGGGCGTTTCTATAACTTATCTTTGTTATCCTACATTACGGTGGTAATTTACAGAACCACCCTCTGTAATCAGTTTCTACGCAATTCTTCTCCCCCGTGGGGGAGGTAAGGGTGGGGGCTGGGAGAGAGTGCTTGCTGTTAAAAATTGCATTAATGCTAATAAATTATTATAATAAAACGGAGAAAATGTATGTAAATTGAGATTTTATGATTAATTTTGCAAGAGATTTCGAAATTTATTATTGTGTAATGCAGCAAACACCGATGTGTAGCTGACAGACAAAACAGACTGATGACATCAAAAATAACATTTGTGGGTATCATGTTAGCCATGGTATGCCTGTTCACTTCATGTTTGAAAAACGATACAGAGATAGAAACGTATGACGATACCGCCGTAACATCTTTTAAGTTAGGAACGGTAAGATGCTATCGTACCGTAAAGGCATCAGACGGTAGTGACAGTACCTATAGCTATAACTATTCCGCCTCTTCTACACCTATTTATATAGATCAGGTGAACAAACGCATATATAACGAGGACTCATTGGCTGTGGGTTCAGACCTGTCACGTGTGCTTGTCACCGTTGCCACAAAGAATAACGGTATCGCAAGGTTCAAGAGCTTGGACGGCGACCAGTGGCAACTCTACTCTTCTGCTGATTCCATAGACCTGTCGCAAGTGCGCACATTGCGTGTCACCTCAAGTGATGGCCTACACAACGTTGACTATACCGTAGAGATAGTGCGTCATCAGGAATATGCAGACTCTTTCTCATGGTATCGTATGCCAGTGCAGGAAACCATCGCAACATTCGAGAATATGAAGGCGGCGCAGGTAAATAATGATATGTATCTGCTCGGAACAGACGCTAACGGTGATACGAAACTGCTGCTGACGACCGACTGTAATACGTGGAGCGACTGCACATTGCCTACTACAGACGATATGTCAGACGCTACAATATCAGCAATAGACGGTTTGTTGGCACTCTACGCTAATGGTAATATCTATCTAACAACAGACGGACAGCAGTGGCAGACAGTAACGCCAAACATCACAATAGAGAAGTTTCTCGGTGGTTGTCAGGAAGAATGGTACGCCATTAGCGATGCAGGAAACATCAATGTTTCAAGAGATAAAGGTCTGACATGGACGCAGGATGCGATGGAGAGCACACAGTATGTGGATAACTCACAGTATATCCCAGCGTCAGACATCACACTGTTGACAAACGTAAGCCGTACAAACAGCGACATACGTCGTGTTACCCTTATAGGCAATAAGGCGTATACAGGTAATGACGACACGTTTGCTACCGCAGTAGTATGGAACAAGGTGGTTGACCTCAAGCTGCCACAGGCGTGGACATACACCAATGTGTCAAAAGAAAACTATAGATATCTCCTGCCAAGAATGGCAGGGCTGTCTGCTATCTCATATGCTGACGGCATATTAGCGATAGGAGGCACGCCTAAGTTTGGTACGGCGAAAGCCTACTCTAATATCTATTACTCACCAGACTATGGCGCAACATGGCATACGCAAAACGGTATGTCGATGCCGGAAGGCGTGGCAGGAGCTAAGAGCGCGGTGATAGTAGCCGACGGCAAAGGCTTCTTCTATGTCATTGCGTCAAACCCTGACGCTACCGATGCAAATGCAAAGAGCATCATCTGGAAAGGAAAGCAGAACAAGCAACTGTGGACTGTCAAAGAGTAATGACGTAAGGGTGGTTCTATAAATCAGCTTTGTTATATTTCGAGGCTGTTTTCGAGGTCAAAGTGTAAGTGAGTGAAAGAGTAATGCAAGCATTACGACAGAACGAGATTATGCTTTGAACCGAAAAGAGACCGAAAGATAACAAAACGTTATCCATATTATAGAAATTTTATCTTACGGTGGTAATTTATAGAACCACCCGTTATACCTCCAGGTGATAAACAAGAAAGAAAAAAGAATAATGAAGCATATCTCGTTTGTACGCATTGCAGGGGCATTGCTGTTGCTCCTTTTCGTAACCACAAGAGTGGCTGCGCAGAACGATGTGGAGTACAGAATGGAGATTGGAGCAGGGGCAGGAGCTACGGCGTATCAAGGCGACTTTAGCGATGGACTCTTCAAAGGATTACAGCCAGCAGGGGCCGTTGTGTTTCGCGCTATAATGAACCCCTATATGGCAGTGCGTATATCGGGAATGTACACCAAGGTGAAGGGAGATGTAAAGAATGTCTCTACATACTTCCCCGACATTACGCCCAATGGCTATTCCTTTAATAATAGCCTCGGAGATCTCTCCGTGACGTATGAGTATAACTTCCTCCCCTACGGTACAGGTCATGAGTATAGAGGAGCGAAAAGAGTGACTCCTTTTGTCTCTTTAGGACTCGGCATGACGTATGTGAACAGTAAAGGAGGAACATGGGACTACTCTCAAGGAGCATCCCACAGCACCTCGAAGAGCGTGGTGACGGGAAACGTACCGCTCGGAGTAGGCGTGAAATACCGAATGGGCGACAGATTGAACCTCTCGCTCGACTGGCAGATGCACTTTACGTTCAGTGATTATATAGACGGTGTGAAAGACCCGTACCGCATAGGCAGTTCAGGAATATTCAAAAACACAGACTGCTATTCCACATTGATGCTTGCCTTGACGTACAGCTTCTCGCCAAAATGTCCAAATTGCCAAAAAGAAAGATAAATGATAGATCCAAATCGTATTCCACAGCATATCGCCATCATTATGGATGGCAATGGCCGCTGGGCCACAGAACGTGGTAAACCACGTAGTTACGGACACTCAGCAGGTACCGATACCATACGTCAGATTACCGCTGACTGTGTGCGCCTTGGCGTGAAGTATCTCACGTTGTACGCCTTCTCTACCGAAAACTGGAACAGACCAATAGAGGAAGTGACAGCGTTGATGGACCTCGTGTTGAAGAATCTCACCACAGAACTGTTCGATAAGAATAACGTTCGCTTCCGCGTTATAGGCGACCGCTCACGTATGCCGCAAGCAGTACAAGACCGTTTGCGTTACACTGAAGAGCATACTGCGTCTTACGACCGAATGACGGTGGTAATGGCTCTGAGCTATTCTTCAAGGTGGGAGATAACGAATGCTACAAAGTTGATAGCAGAGAAAGTGAAGAACGGTGAATTAGCAGCAGACGATATTACGGAGAATACACTGTCAGAGCACATGACTACAGCTTTTATGCCCGACCCAGACTTGCTGATAAGGACTGGAGGAGAGCTGCGAGTGTCAAACTACCTGTTGTGGCAGATAGCATATTCAGAGCTGTATTTCACACCTGTCTATTGGCCTGATTTCTGTAAAGACGACTTGGTAAAGGCGATAGAGAGCTATCAGTCAAAGCAAAGACGCTTCGGAAAGACGGAGGCACAGATAGAAGAAGAGAATAAAAATAAGTAAAACCGTCACTAAAAGGCTGTATTTACCAAAACAACACAATATGCTTGCAAAAAGACATTTTGTCATAACGCTTGCGTTAATGCTTAACGTTTGTTGGGCAATGGCGCAGGATAAGATAATAAATCCTGACATATCGTATGCCTCTAAGGTTAAGATATGCACCATAGCGGCACTGAACGTCAGTGGAGTGGATGGCTATGAGGATTATATGCTGACGAATATATCAGGACTGACGGTAGGACAAGAGGTGAGTATTCCTGGTAGTGAGATAACTGATGCCATAAAAAGGTATTGGAAACACGGACTGTTTTCTGAGGTGAAGATTGCCGCGGACTCTATTGTCGGAGACTCGGTGTATCTGCATATATACCTGAAGACACGTCCGCGTGTGAGTGCCATCAACTACTATGGACTGAAGAAGAAGAGCGAGCTGTCTGATATGGAGCAGAAACTGGGACTTTTGAAAGGGTCGCAGATTACTCCTAATATGATAGAACGCGCCAAGTTGCTGGCACAGCGATACTTCGAAGGTAAGGGATTCAAAAACGCTGAGGTCACAATAAGGCAAAGAGATGATGTGACTCAGAAGAACCATGTCATACTTGACATAGAAGTCGACAAGAAACAGAAGACAAAGATTAAGCATATTATCATAGAAGGCAACAAGGAGCTGAAGTCTAAATTCTTGAAAGGCGGAATGTTCAAGAAGGGCGCGTTAGGCGACTTGTATGAGGTTAATAAGCTAAGGAACGTCTTTAAGAAGAAAAAGTTTACGCCAGAGCGTTATGACGAGGCTAAGGTGCAGTTGATAAGCAAGTATAATGAGCTGGGTTATAGAGACGCCATAATACTCGAAGATAGCTCTTACTTCTATGACGATAGGCACGTAAACGTATACTTCAAGGTCAGCGAAGGTAAAAAATACTATGTGCGTAACCTGACATGGGCAGGTAACACCGTATATAAGACAGCCGACCTGAACCGTCGTCTCGGCATGAAGACTGGTGATGTGTACAACAGTGTATTGCTTGACAAACGACTGAAGCAGGACGAGGACGCTGTAGGAAACCTATATTGGGACAACGGTTACCTTTTCTGCGATATTCAGCCTGTGGAGATTAACGTTGTAGGCGACAGCATAGACCTTGAGATGCGAGTGCGCGAAGGTATGCAGGCACATATTTCTCATGTGCGTATCACGGGTAATACTCGTCTGTATGAGAAGGTGGTGCGCCGCGAGTTGCGTGTGAAACCTGGCGATTTGTTCTCTAAGGCAGCACTGATGCGCTCTGCTCGTGAGATAGC
>CAKQDQ010000018.1 GCA_934229335.1 uncultured Prevotella sp. | reverse complement strand
CCCGGTGCTACCGTCACACTGCGTAAGTTCGCTCCCATGGGCGACCCAATGCAGTTTGAGCTACATGGCTATGAGCGTACCCTACGTAAGGCAGACGCGGCACGCATAACGGTAACCCCCCTTGCCGAAGGCGAGAAAGCGCAACGCTGGGGAGCTGACGTTGAAGAGGCACATATACCCTCAGACCACCCCGGACTTGGAGAGGGAGGACGCTATCACGACCCTACACACGAAAACCCATTGCCAGAGGGCGAGAAGCTGACATTCGCCTTAGCGGGCAACCAGAACTGCGGTAAGACAACACTCTTCAACCAGCTTACGGGTGCCAACCAGCACGTAGGCAACTTCCCCGGAGTGACGGTAGACCGCAAGAGCGGTGCCATACGTGGCATGAAGAACACCGAAGTGACCGACCTGCCAGGCATATATAGCCTGTCACCATACACCAGCGAGGAGATAGTGAGCCGTGAGTTCATACTCAACGAGCACCCACGCGGCATCATCAACATTGTTGACGCCACAAACATAGAGCGCAATCTCTACCTCACCATGCAGCTTATGGAGCTTGACATACCGATGGTGCTCGCCCTTAACATGATGGACGAGATGGAGGGCAATGGCGGACATATACGAGTTAACGACATGGAACGCCTCCTCGGCATACCAGTGGTGCCCATCTCAGCCGTCAAGAACTCAGGCGTAGACGAGTTGGTGCGTCACAGCATCCACGTGGCGCGCTATCAGGAATGTCCCGCCCGACAGGACTTCTGTTCACCGTCAGACCACGGAGGAGCCGTGCATCGCTGCCTACACGCCATCATGCACCTTGTAGAAGACCATGCGCAGCGTTACGGAGTGCCCGTGCGCTTTGCCGCGTCAAAGCTTGCTGAGGGCGACGAAAAGATTATAGAGGCACTACATCTCTCGCAGAACGAACGAGAGACGGTAGAGCATATCATACGACAGATGGAGGAGGAGAGAGGCCTTGACCGCTCTGCCGCCCTTGCCGAGATGCGCTATTCCTTTATCAGCCGACTGTGTGAAGCTACCGTGTGCCACCCCCATAAGAGTAAGGAACAGATACGCTCGCACCGCATAGACCATGTGTTGACAGGCAAATGGACCGCCCTGCCAGCCTTCTTCGCTATCATGGCAATGATATTCTGGCTCACCTTCGACGTCATAGGCGGCACTATGCAAGAGTGGTTAGAGGAGGCCATAGACTGGTTTACCACAGTTAGCGACGAGACAATGCAGGCATGGAACGTCAACGATGCCGTGCGCTCACTCATCATCGACGGCGTATACGCAGGCGTAGGCTCCGTAGCCAGCTTCGTACCTATTATCGTAACGCTGTTCTTCTTCCTCTCCATGCTTGAAGACTCTGGCTATATGGCGCGCATCGCCTTCGTCATGGACAAGCTCTTGCGCAAGATAGGGCTTTCAGGGCGTTCCATAGTGCCATTGCTCATAGGCTTTGGCTGCTCCGTGCCCAGCGTAATGGCGAGCCGCACACTACCCTCAGAGCGTGACCGCCGACTGACAGTGATGCTCACACCCTTCATGTCGTGTACGGCAAAGCTGCCCATCTACGCCTTCTTCTGCGCTGCTTTCTTCCCCAATAGCGCGGCGTGGGTGATGTGTGGACTCTATTTCCTCGGCATCATCATAGGCATATTGGTAGCGTTAGTGTTGAAGAACACGTCATTTAAGGGCGAGGCTGTGCCTTTCGTCATGGAGCTGCCCAACTACCGTCTGCCAGGCTTCAAGACCACAATGCTACTGCTGTGGGACAAGGCGAGAGACTTCCTGCAGCGTGCCTTCACCGTCATCTTCATGGCAACCATCGTGATATGGTTCTTGCAGTCATTCTCATTCCATCTCAACCTCGTCGACGACCAGGCACAGTCTATCCTCGGACAGATAGCGAGCGTAGTAGCCCCCGTCTTCGAACCCCTTGGCTTTGGCGACTGGCGCGTGGCAACATCCCTCGTAGGAGGATTCCTTGCCAAGGAGAGCGTAGTGTCAACCCTCTCCGTACTCTTCGGCGATGGAGTCGACCTTAGCACCATTCTCACAACAGCGTCAGCCCTTTCGCTCATGGTCTTCTGCCTGCTCTACACCCCATGTGTGGCTGCTATAGCTGCAATACGCAGAGAACTCGGCAACCGTGACGCCGTGACCGTAGTGGTGTCGCAGTGCCTTATTGCCTACATCGTAGCGGCAGCCGTCTACTGCATTTTTTAATTCATAATGCATAATTCATAATACATAATTATGTTGCGCCATGTGTGCCGTCTTAATTAATATTTATTATGAGTTATGCATTATTAATTATCAACAATGAAATATGCATTAAACATGAATTTTATCTCCATCATACTCCTTCTGCTTGTCGTAGTAGCGTTCATCGCAGCGGCACGTTTTCACCTTCGTGGCGGCAACAAGAAAAGCTGTTGTCGCGACAGAGGCTGCGACAGTTGTAAGGAGTGCAGCGTTAAAAAACACTAATATATTTCCTCAGTATTAGAAAACTCCTTAACTTTGCAAGTCATAATAACAAGTAACGATAAGAAATGGGCATAACATCGATAGCGAGACTCGCCTTCATAAAAAGGCAGAAGCAGCTGGAAAAGCATATCACCGCACCGCTCGACTTGCAAGAAGACGTTAGAAAAAGACTCGTGGCACGCGCCGCGGACACTAAGTACGGTAGGGAACACATCTTCTCCATGACACGAAACTATGAGGATTTTCGTGCCAACATACCTGTAAACACATACGAAGAACTAAAAGAATACATAGACCTTATGCGTCATGGCAGTGCCGACATCTTGTGGCCAGGCACTGTGAAGTGGTATGCCAAGTCGTCAGGCACCACCAATGACAAGTCGAAGTTTATACCTGTCTCTCAAGAGGGACTGCAACATATCCACTATGCCGGTGGCACCGACGTAGTGGCTTATTACCTTCTCAATAACCCCAAGAGCCGCCTCTTCGACGGTCGTGCATTAATCTTGGGTGGGTCGCACATGCCTAACTACAACGTAGAAGGCTCATTGGTAGGCGACCTCTCCGCCATTCTCATCGAAAACATTAACCCTTTGGTAAACCTTGTGCGTGTACCAAAGAAGAGCACCGCGCTAATCAGCGACTTTGAGCTAAAAAGAGACCTCATAGCACATGAGTGCATTAACAAGAACGTCACCAACCTGTCGGGCGTACCGTCGTGGATGATGTCAGTATTAATGCGCGTCATGGAGCTGTCTGGCAAGAAATACCTACAGGAGGTATGGCCAAACCTTGAGGTATTCTTCCACGGTGGCATAGCCTTCACACCATACCGCAAACAGTATGAGCAACTCATCACCAAGCCCGATATGCACTATATGGAGACGTACAACGCCTCAGAAGGCTTCTTCGGCATACAGAACGACCCAGAAGACGCGTCAATGCTGTTGATGCTCGACTACGACGTGTATTACGAATTTGCACCCATGACAGCCATCGACGATAACGGACTGCTCACAGACCCTACGCAGGTAGTACCATTAGAGGGCGTAGAGACAGGCAAAAACTACGCCATGATAATCTCTACATCATGCGGACTGTGGAGATACATGATAGGCGACACGGTGAAGTTCACATCCATTCGTCCGTATAAATTCATCATTACTGGTCGCACCAAGAGCTTCATCAACGCCTTTGGTGAAGAGCTTATAGTAGACAATGCAGAGAAAGGACTGCTATATGCCTGCCAACAGACAGGGGCGGAGGTGCGAGAATACACTGCGGCACCTGTATATCGCGCACAAGGTGTAGTGCCACACCATCAGTGGGTGATAGAGTTTGCCAAAGAGCCAGAAGACCTTGAAGCCTTCGCAAAGATACTTGACGCAAGGCTGCAAGAACTTAACAGTGACTACGAGGCAAAGCGTTTTAAGGACATCAACATGATATGCCTGAAGATAGTGAAGGCACGTGAGGGACTCTTCAACGACTGGCTGAAGGCTAAAGGCAAACTCGGAGGTCAGCATAAAGTGCCTCGCCTTGCCAACACAAGAAAGCATATAGAAGAACTACTCGCGTTAAATGAAGAGTGAAGAATGAAGAGTGAAGAATGAAGAATATGATTATGCTTCATTTCCTTGCATGCTAACGTCCTTTACGGCAAGAAAAGTCCTTGTGCACAGACGTTTCCACGTCTGTGTCAATACCTCCCCCACCAAAGATGAATAAACTAATGACAAAAATACATACCCTTATTATAAAAGGAATGCTCGACAAGTTTTTCTTGCAACGCAAAAGCAACGGAGTGGTAAACGCCACTCTTGTTAACTCGTATAGTAAATCTCATTCTTCATTTAATGTATTTCTTCATTCTTCATTAATAATCTCAACACTCTTTCTCGTCACCTCCTGCGCCCGTATGGGCAACCCCGACGGAGGCTGGTACGATGAGACTCCGCCTCGCGTAATAGGCGCGTCACCAGCCGATAGAGGCACAGAAGTGAACAGCCGCAAGCTCAACATATACTTCAGCGAGTACGTAAAGGTAGATAATGCCACAGAGAAAGTGGTGGTATCACCGCCACAGATGGAGATGCCGGAGATAAAGACACGTGGTAAGTACATCACCGTGCAACTGAAAGATACGCTGAAACAGAACACTACCTACACCGTAGACTTCTCTGACGCCATAACAGACAATAACGAGGGTAACCCACTTGGCAACTATACCTACAGCTTCTCTACGGGCACTACCATAGACACCTTGGAGGTATCAGGCACCGTGCTCAACGCAGAGAACCTCGAACCAGTGAAAGGAATACTCGTAGGACTATATGCCTTGCCTGACAGTGGCAACGTTAACGCCACCATTCCAACCATGATAAGGCAAGACTCCATAGCCTCGCAGACATTCGTCAGGGTGTCGAGAACCGACTCGCGTGGGCACTTCATAGTACGAGGCGTGGCACCAGGCACATACACCGTCGGCGCATTGCAGGACATGGACGGCAACTACTGCTTCAGTACGCTCTCTGAGATGGTAGCCTTTACCACAGAGACACTATCGCCCTCTGTCTTTGAAGACATCAGACAAGACACCATTTGGGCTGACGCACTGCACATAAAGGACATCATGAGGGTGAAATACAACCACTACTTGCCCGACAACATCGTGCTGCGAGCATTCTCTCACAAGGTCAGTGAGCGTCATTATCTAAAGGCGGAGCGTAAGGAAGCCGACAGATTCACGCTCTTCTTCACCGCTCCTGTAGAGTACGACTCTCTCGCTTTTGCACGACTTGGCATGGATTATGCCACCTCACGCCTGCCAAGGCTACGTGGATTGAACTTCAATTCCGACAAGGCCTTTGTCGTAGAGCCGTCGTTGAAGGGCGACACCGTGACGTATTGGTTGCGCGATACTGCACTCGTTAACCAAGATACGCTGCGCATGGAGATACAGACGCTCGCTACCGACACGCTCGGAAAGCTCGGAATGTGGACCGATACGCTGGAGATACTCGCAAAAATACCATACGCTAAACGACAAAAGCTACAGGAGCAGGCACGTAAGGACTGGGAGAAGAAGATTGAGAAACAGCGCAAACGCCTGCAAGACGGAGAGGTGCTCACCGATACCTTGATGCCAGAACCGCGCCTGCAACCGAAATATGACTTCCAACAGAGCATTAAACCCGACGCTACACTGCGCATAAACTTCCCTACACCCCTGAAGACGGTAGACCGTAAGGCGGTGCATCTATACGTGCAGCAAGACTCGTTGTGGTATCGTGCCCCATTCATCTTCCAGCCCTCACGCCGAGAAGGAGAGATAGTAACCGACTCACTGCCACGTGCTTGGGAGTTGACATCAGAATGGATAGAGGGTGCGGAATACTCCTTGGAGATAGACACCCTCGCCTTTGAGGATATCTACGGGCAGACATCAGAGCCATACAAGACAGGCATAGCGGTGAGAAAGAACGAGGAGTTCAGCTCGCTCTTTGTCAACGTGCGTTACACCGCCCCTACACCTGTGGCACAGCGCAAGCGTGGCACAGAGCCAACGATACTCGTGCAGCTGCTCGACAGTGGCGACAAACCTGTGCGCACACAGCCTGTAGAGAACGGCACAGCGGAGTTCTACTACCTTAATGGCGGTACATACTATATGCGCGCCATCATAGACCGCAATGGTAACGGGCAGTGGGATACGGGCGATTACCTTACCGCCACGCAACCAGAAGAGGTGTATTACTATAACGGAACCGTGGAGGCGAAGGCTAAATGGGACCTTACCAAGGACTGGGACCTCAATGCCACACCACTCGACCTACAGAAACCTGACGCTATAAAGAAGCAAAAGGCGGAGGCTGGAAAGAAGGTGCAGAACCGTAACGCACAGCGTGCGGCAAGCAAGGGTATACCAGTGCCTACGAATCTGAAATACTAAACGTTCTTAGTGAAGAATACTTCATAATGAAGAATGTATAATGAAGAATGAAGAATGAGATAATGCACTAATCGCTTATGTGCTGACGTTATACAACAAAGAAGTTTCTTGTGCGTCAATGTTTCTACGTCGACGTAATAACCAATACAAAGAAAACCACAACGACTATGATACACACCATCAAAACCCTTATCCGTGACATCGTGACCAAACTCGCGTCATCCTATAAACCATTACCCCATTCTTCATTCTACATTTTACATTCTTCATCAAAAGCACACCTCATTCTACTTTCTACATTAATATTCCTTCTCCCTCGCCCTGTCAACGCCCAGTGCACATACGACAACAGTGCCTTTGACGGCAGGGAAACAATAACCTACAACCTACACTTCAACTGGAAGTTCGTGTGGTTTAAGGTAGGTACGGCAAGCCTGGTGACTACCCCTACCACCTACAAGGGAGCACACGTATATCGCACCAGTCTCGTGACAAAGACGTCGAAGACATACGACCGCTACTTCCGTATGCGCGACACCATAATGGTATACTTCACCCCACAGCTCACACCGCTCTACTACCGCAAGGGAGCGCATGAAGGAAAGCGATACTATGTAGACGAGATGTGGTACACATACCAAGACGGCAAATGCGTCACCTCACTGCGAAACCTCGATTCTGACGGTAAGATACACACCTCACGCCATACTTACGACCGCTGCGTCTCTGATATGCTCAATAGCTTTCAGCGTGTGCGCAGCTTCAATCCTGCCAAGTGGAAGGTAGGACACGCCGTGCACCTCGACATAGCGGGAGGCGAGAAGCTACAACAGGCAAAACTGATATACAGAGGAAGAAAAACCGTAAAGGCTGACAACGGAGTGAAATACCCCTGCCTGATACTATCATACACAGAGCGTGAAGACGGTAAAGACAAAGAGATAGTGCGATTCTTCGTCACCGACGACAAAAAGCACATACCCGTGCGACTCGACCTCTATCTCAAGTTCGGCTCCGCAAAAGCCTTCCTCTCAAGCGTGAAATAACACTCAGTTACTTTGGATTTAATGCGATTTTCGCCGCAATCATGTTTGGATTTGTATCAAATTTTCCACAAATCATGTTTGGATTTAAAAAGAAAAGTATTACCTTTGTATCTGAAAATAAGATACATAAGCCATGTTTGAGAGAAACGCCATAAAATACCTACGCCAATGGGCGGAAAAAGCAGAGCGTAAACCATTGGTTTTACGCGGAGCACGACAAGTAGGCAAGACAACCCTCGTCAAACTCTTCGCGCGAGAGTTTGACAACTACATATACCTAAACTTAGAAGAAAAAAACGCCGCAGCGCTCTTTAGCCATGACTATTCCTTCGAAGACCTGTTGGCAGGAATATTCTTCAAGGCACAAGTCTGCATAGACAGCGACAAACGCACACTGATATTCATAGACGAGATACAAAACGAACCAAAGGCAGTACAGACGTTGCGATATTTCTATGAGAAGCGACCAGACCTGTATGTCATAGCGGCAGGATCACTCTTAGAGAGTCTCATGGGCAGACATATATCCTTTCCCGTAGGCAGAGTAGAGTATATGGCACTGCATCCTTGCACCTTCACGGAATTCCTTAGAGCCATAGCACAGGAACAGTTGGCGGAACTGGTAGAACAACTACAAGTGCCCCAGTCGTTGCATGAGTTCGTCATGGACTTGTATAAGAAATACATGATAGTAGGAGGACTGCCCGAGGCGGTGGCAAACTACGCTCAGTATAATGATGTCGTACGGCTGAACGGAGTGTTTAACGCACTTCTCTCTGGCTATCGTGACGACGTGGAGAAATATGCAAGCAAACCAAAAGAACAAGACACAATACGTTATATACTCAATTACGGATGGACGTTCGCAGCCCACCGCATACAGTTTACGAAATTCACGAACTCACATTTTAAGTCAGCTGACGTAAGCAACGCCTTCAGAATACTTGAAAAAACACTACTCCTCGAGTTAGTATATCCACAAGTAACGCCGCGCCTGCCAGTATTACCCGACCTAAAGAAAAGCCCCAAACTACTGTGGCTGGACACAGGCTTGGTTAATTACGTAGCAGGAATGCAAGAAGAACTACTCTTCAGCACCGACAGTGACGAATTGTGGAATGGAGACATAGCCGAACACATCGTAGGACAGGAACTCTTGGGCTCAAACGTAGAATTTGGAACAAAGCGCATGTTCTGGGTACGCGATGCCAAAAACTCGCAAGCGGAAGTGGACTTCCTCATTCAATACCGTTCACACCTATTGCCTATAGAAGTGAAGACAGGCAGCAACGCCAAACTAAAGTCGCTCCATATGTATATGGAAGAATCAAAAGAGAACGCTGCACTCAGAATATGGAACGGACCAATGACCTCTGATTGCATAACAAAAAACAATGGAGAAACCTTCACCCTGTATAACATACCAATGTACTATGCGGGACACTTAAAACATCTCCTCAGTAAACACTATCAAATCACGAAGTAATAACATCCTAATTGCAACACGAAAGAGACGTCTTCGCAATGCAATTAGGATGATATCGTTTTAAGGTGGAAAATACTCCAAGAAAGAGGCATAAAAGAGTTAAAAATGATTCATATCAATGCGGTTAAGAATATTTAACAAAAGAGTTAAATGATTTATTGAAAAATTTAATAATTTTGTAGCAGAAAGTGTAAAAGGCATATAAAGAAAGCCGCAAAGGGCGGCAAAGAGACCAACTATACAAAAACATTATACCCAAATAAGAAACGTAAAAAAATATTGTTAGTGACAACGGAAAAGCGGGGAACAATGCGCCAGAGACAGCCAATGAAAAATGAGAATAAGCTATCAGACATTGGCGAAACAGTCGTATACATGCCTTGCCCTACGTCTATTGCCACAGTCGCTAAAACCTTAAATGCGGAGTGCTACTGACCGTAAAACACCGCAGGAGAGACAAACACATGGAGACTTACAATTAACTACAATATTAATCTAAAACATTATTCTATGTCTGAAAAAATCAAAAACGTTCGCTATGCGCTCGTGGCATTGCTGCTCTTCTTCTGTGCGGCAGTTCAGGCGCAGACAGTGAAGGGTAACGTTAAGGACAGCATGGGTGAGCCGATTATTGGTGCTACCGTAATGGAAAAAGGCACCAGCAACGGCACAGTTACCGACTTCGACGGTAACTTTACCCTGAAGATGACCTCAACGTCCCACAACTTGCAGATTTCGTACGTAGGTATGAAGTCAGCAGATGTAAAAGTAGGCAGTAAGAATGACCTCGCGGTAGTGCTCGAAGACGACGCTACAGTCCTCAATGAGGTCGTTGCCATCGGTTACGGCTCTAAGGCACGTAAGGACTTGACAGGTTCAGTAGGTTCTATCTCTGGTGCAAAGCTTGCTGCTGTGCCTGTAGCATCTGCTGCTGAAGCACTGGCAGGTAAAATTGCCGGTGTGCAGGTAACATCTGTCGATGGTCAGCCAGGTGCCGACATCAACATCCGTGTGCGTGGTGCTACGTCTGTAACACAGTCTAACGAACCTCTCTACATCGTTGACGGATTCCAGCAGTCAAACATCAACGATATCCCACCATCAGATATCGCGTCTATCGACGTATTGAAAGATGCCTCTCTTACAGCCATTTACGGTGCCAAGGGTGGTAACGGCGTTATCGTCGTAACAACAAAGTCTGCTAAGGAAGGCAAGGTACAGGTATCATTCAACGGCCGTCTCACCATATCTCATATCTCTAAGAAGCTCGACCTCATGAACACAGCCGACTTCGTAGAGTATCAGTGGGACCGCGCTCAGGGTGGCGTAGCATACTCTTCTACATCTGCACGTCAGTACCGTGAGTACTTCGGCAACCCAGCAGATATGGACATCTACCGCTCTATAGCATCTACAGACTGGCAGGATGAGGTAATGAACGAGACACCGCTCTCTTACTCTTCTAACGTAACCATAGGCGGTGGTAACGACAAAACTAAGTTTAACCTCTCTCTCACACAGTCAGAGGACAAGGGTATCATCGTAGGTTCTGGAGTTCGTCGTACCAACATCAACCTCAAGTTGAACACTCAGATAACCAAGAACCTTAAGTTTACTTATAACCCAACCATGACATACCGTCGTGACGAGGGCGCAGGTGGCGACAACGTTGGTACTGGTGGTATCGTCGACGTACTGAAGTATCGTCCTACACAGGGCTACCGCCAGTTCGGTTCTTTCAACTCTGCATGGACTGATGCCGACGTAGAGAACGACTTTAACGAGAACAACCCAGTGGCTAACATCGCTACTAACGTTCAGAAGAAGCACTCTTACAACATCAACAACCGATTCGCTCTCTCATGGGAGCCTATCAAGAACCTCACACTCCGCACAGAGGGTAACTACTCTATCACCTTCCGTGACACACAGCGTTACTGGGGTGCATTGACATCTGAGGGTAAGAAGTATAACTCACAGCCTGTAGCTGAGGTGACTAACCGCACCACACAGTCTTACACATGGACTAACACCGCTACATACAACATGGACATCGACGATGTTCATAACTTCTCTTTCCTCCTCGGTCAGGAAATATATAACACTCAGTATAAGGAGTACGACCAGAAGAACCGTTACTTCGACCGTACCGTTGACGCTGAGCGCGCATTCAACAACATGGGCCTCGGCGACCCTTACATCTCTAACACTACACTGTCTACAGCTAACCGCACAGCGTCTTTCTTCGGACAGGTATCATATAACTACGATCACAAGTATCTCTTCTCTGCTACACTCCGTGGCGACGGTTCTACTAAGTTCGCTCCTGGCAACCAGTGGGGATGGTTCCCATCTGTATCTGCTGCATGGGACATGAAGCGTGAGAAGTTCCTCAAGGATATTAAGTGGATTGATCAGTTGAAGCTTCGTGCTGCATTCGGTCTCGCTGGTAACAACAATATCTCTGACGACCTATGGCGTTACCTCTACACCATGAGCGTTGAGGGTGGTCCTGGATTCGGCGAAGAGCGTCAGTATGGTGATATGTACTATACTTCACCTTCTTCATATCCTAACACCGACATCAAGTGGGAGACTACTATCACACGTAACCTCGCTGCTGATATCACACTCTTCGGTGGACGCTTGACCGTAACTCCTGAGTTCTATATCAACACTACACGTGACCTCCTTTACAACTCTACCATCGCTACTACTGCTGGTTACTCAAAGCAGATGCAGAACATTGGTAAGGTGCAGAACAAGGGATTTGAACTTACCGTAAGCGGTGACATCATCCGTGGTAAGGACTATGTGCTCTCTGGCAACTTTACTGCTGGTCACAACAAGATGACCGTTAAGGCTCTTAACGCTACAGATAGCAAACTCTACAACAACTCTTCTCGCTTCTACTCAAGCGGTAAGGACGACTACCTCCTCGAGGTAGGCAACGAGGTCGGTCTGCTCTATGGATATGTTTATGACGGACTCTATCAGATGAGCGACTTCGATAACGACACTTGGGTGAACAAAGGAAAGTGGGTGCTCAACGATGGCGTGCCTGAGATGTCAAAGGACGTACTCGCTGCTTCTATATCAGGCGACCCAAGCATGCCGGGTAAGATTAAGTTCAAGGACCTCGATGGCGACGGAAAGATTACTGATAAGGACCGCACTGTGATTGGTAACACCAACCCACGTTGGCAGGGTGGCTTCGGACTCTCTGGTCAGTATAAGGACTGGGACTTCACTGCCAACTTCACATATATGCTCAACTTCGATGTATATAACGGTACTGCATACGCGCTTTCTTCAAGTTCTTCATCTACCAACACCTATACCAATGTCCTCGCTGACTTCGGACGCGGAAGCCGTTGGTGCTACACACAGAACTCTGGAAGCCATGACGACTACACCACTGGTCCTACCACTACTGTAAGCAAAGATGAGTATGCTCTCATCAACGCTGGTAAGAGCCTATGGAACCCTGCTGACCTCGTTAGCAACACTATCAACTCTTACTTCGTAGAAGATGGATCGTTCGTACGTCTCAGCGACTTGACTATCGGTTACACACTGCCAAAGAAGCTCACAAAGGCCATACACCTCAGCAAGGTGCGCGCTTACGTATCTGCAAGCAACCTCTTCATCATCACTGGTTACTCTGGTTATGACCCAGAGGTTGACATACAGTCAGGCCTTACACCTTCTATGGACTACAACCGTTACCCACGTAACCGTGCGTTCTCATTCGGTCTCAACGTTAACTTCTAATAATTGTTGACATAAAATACAGATATAATATGAAATTAAAGAATATATTTATCGGTGGACTTGGTGTCATGGCACTCACGGCTTGTAACGACTATCTCGACGTGGACGCCCCTTCCAAGTATGACCCTGCCACCATATACAGTTCTGCGAAAGACGTTAAGCAGGCACTGAACGGTGTGTATGCTGATATCCTCAGTTCTAACACCTTCGGAGAAGCTTATACGTATTCACTGATTCTCAACTCTGATGTTGACTTCTGTAGCAACACTAACGAGAATGCGCAGACCAACACACCTAAGCGTTATGATCTTGACGCAAGCAGTAGTACTGCTAAGAAAACATGGGACGCTACTTATGCTGGCATAGAGAACGCTAACAACTTCTGCCACTATCTCAGCACAAGTGTTCTATACAATCCTTCTAACGAGAACTATGCTGAAATGCGTCAGTATATGGGAGAAGCGAAGGTGTTGCGCGCTATGCTTTATTACGAACTGATGTGTTACTGGGGTGACGTTCCTTTCACACTGGAGCCTACTTCCGAGACAAAAAACTTCGTGCCTCCTGTAACTTCACGTGACGAGATAGCAAAGCAACTCATTGCCGACCTCGCTGCTATTGCACCATCTCTCTCATACGCTCGTGATAACGCTGACGGAATAGAGCGAGTATCAAAAGAGGCTTGTTGGGGCGTGATTGCACGTATCGCACTTCAGGCATCAGGATACTCACTGCGTCACGATGCTGACGACGCTACATCTTACGGATACATGGCTACACCTTCTGAAGAGGACACCAAGTACTTCCTGACAGTAGCGAAGAACTATGCTGACTCTGTGATAACAAGCGGAACACACGCGCTTACTCAGAGTTATCAGAGCGTGTTCTTCAACGAGTGTAACTTCAGCACTTTGGAAGGTGACGATCCTATCTTCGAACTTCCATTCGCAAAGGACGCTAATGGTACTATAGGTTACCGTCAGGGACCTAAGTTCGCTTCTTCTGGTGGTGAGACTAACTTCCAGTGGGGTGAGTGCGGAGGTAACCAAGGCGTAGAGTCTCTATACCGTTACTCTTTCAAAGAAGGTGACACACGTAAGGACTGCCAGTCAGGATGGTTCTCTTACACATACGACGGCACACCTACTATCAACGCAGGTTACAGCCTCTATAACATGAAGTGGTCTAAACTCTACAATAGTACCAACGCCTTCACTAAGATTACTACAACTAACACTGGTATTAACTATCCATACCTCCGTTACGCTGACGTACTCTTAATGTATGCTGAGGCTGACCTCAAACTCACACGTACCGTAAATCAGAAAGCTAAGGAATGTGTAATGCAGGTTCGCGACCGCGCTTTCCGTGGTGCTACCGCACCTGAGGTAGCCGCTACTGATTCTGCTTCATTCCTCAAGGAAATCCTTGACGAGCGCAAGTGGGAGTTCGCTGGTGAAAATATGCGTTGGAAAGACCTCGTACGTAACAACCAGTTGGGCGAGGCTCTTTACTGGACATTCATGCGTTACTATGCTGTTGCTGAAGATGCAGGTATCGGATGTTCTTGGTCTGACGTAGTACAGAACCACGATGGCGTTGCGTACTTCGACAATGCTATGCTTCCTAACCGTATAAACTACATCTGGATTGAAAACCCACAGGACGACAAACTGTTCGCTAACCACTCTCTTCCTTATATGTATATAATGAACGAAGAGAGCACTTCTACAAGCCTTAAGGTGGTAGACCCAGAGACTGGCATGCAGGTTGCGTCTGAGGCACAGGTAAAGCAGAACCCACAGCTTTGGTTCGACAAGCAGAACCTCCCATACACGGCTATCAGCAAACCTAACGATGGCTCTGTTTCTGCACCAGCATGGCAGGTTAATCAGGACTTCTACTCAAAGTGGTATGATGAGGATGGCGGTTATCCACAGGCTGCCGTACGTTACTCTCTCTACGGTTACATCCGTGGTGGTAGCACCTCTTCTACCTACGGTAATGTTTATATCATCGAGAATGGTATAGAGAAGCAGATCACTCCTGGACAGGATATCCCTACAGTATTCCCAGCAGTACGTTACCTCCTGCCTATACCACGTGAGGCTATCACACGTTCTAACGGTGTATATAAGAACTACTACGGTTATTAATCCGACCCAACATACATAAAGAATAAAATATTTATGAAGAAGATATTATTATATTCACTGATGTTGCTGTCAACATTCGCGGTGTTCTCATGTAGCGATGACGACAACATTGACGCTGCGTCTGACCGACTGATGCGTCCTCAGTTCCGCACACGATACACCGTGGCTGCTGGAACAAGCGCAATAGACCTCTGTCAGGTGAAGAACATCAATCAGGTGTTCCTTGCGTGGAGCAAGGTCGACGGTGCTTCGGCATATGAAATAAAGATGTCAACGGAGAACAAAGCTAACAGCGCTGAGAAGTGGGAGATTCCTGAGAATATGCTGCTCGATACTATCATCGCGGCTACTGAGGATACACTCATGCTCCGTAACCTCAACTACTCTACATCATACCGTTTCGCCATTCGTGCCATCTCACCACGCGGTGAGGCGCACAACTCTGAGTGGTGGGGCTATGGTGACGGACAGCACTGGGCTGACTATCTCGGCTTGCAGACTGACGCACGTTACGCTACTCCTGCCATTATCTATCAGAAGAGCAACCTCACTAAGTCAAGTGTGAGACTCCATATCGACAGAAAGGTTGATGTGACTAACGCTGATTACCTTGAGTGGATTGACCACTTCAATACTACTACTGATAATCATGGTGACAAGGTATGGAAGGTTGACTACCTCCTCCTTGAGGCTTCACAGTCTAACCCTGACGCTAAGGTACCAGCAGAGTATGTAAAGGTTGCGTTGACAGATAAGAACTTCGATGACGGTTATGTAGATATTGCAGGTCTTGACTCTAACTCAGTGTACAACGTTAACGTGATGGATAGCTCTATCCCAGTAGCCGTTGACGCTGTTTACGCTCCATTGTCATTCCGTACTAAGGGTACTCCTGGTGCTCCTATCAAGATTGCAGCAGCACCACAGGATACCATGATGATTGACGGTCAGGTAATAAATATGCAGATAAAGGCTACTCAGCTTACTGATATTATCGACAACTTCATGACCGATAACACTCTCGCTGAGGGTCAGGTATTTGAACTGGAAGGTGGTCAGACATACTTCTTCCGTGCTAACCAGAATATCTATAAGGGCTTCACACTGCGCACTAACCCTGATGACATAGCAGCAGGTAAGGGTCGCGCTAAGGTATGTCTCGGTGGTGTAGCGATGAATGGTGCTGCAACACGCTTCAGTAGCTTCATGCTCGGACGTAACCCAGTAAGCGGTGAGAACGCTAATATCGCTATTGATATTGACAATATCACCTTCGAGGATCTTGACTTCGACTGTCCTCTCGCTCAGAACAGTCTGCAGAACTCAGCCAGTGGTAACTACTTCTCTAACCAGTACTCTGGCGGTATGGGTATCAACGTTCACAACTACATCATACGCAACTGTACGTTCCAGAACCTCATTCGTGGCTTCTTCCGTACACAGTGTAAGTTCGGTGAGACCATTGACAACTTCATCGTTGAGGGATGTGAGTTCTACAACTGCGGTGGTTACTCAGGTAACGGTGCTGGTTACGGCTTCATCACAGGTGACATGAACAACCCTAACTCTAACATCTTCCGCAACATGGTATGGCGTAACAACACCTTCTTCGATACACCTATCGGTAACTTCATTACTCACGGTACGAAGACAGGTTCTTGGAAGGACCCATCACTCGTGTTCAAGATAACAATCGAGAACAACACCTTCGTGAACTGGAACACCTACAGTGGTCGTCCAATGTTGTCACTGCGTTCTATCCCAGCAGGTTCTACATTCATCATCCGCAACAACCTCTTCGTTCAGACAAAGGCATCAGGTGACGAGCGTGACCTCAACCTTCAGGGAGCGGACATCCGTACACTTGATGGTGTATGCGAGGATGTAACAACCTTCGATATCTACAACAACTGGTCAACCAACGACAACGTCAGTGAGGCAACAGGAGAGGTATTCACCTCTAACGCATTCAGTGCTGTCAAGAACTCATTTGGCGCATGGCTCAAGGCAGATGAAACCGTTGCCAAGTATCCTCACGGAGCTGATGAGTTGAAGATTCACATTGCTGATATCAGTGCTACAGACCTTATGTACCAGCCTAACCCACCACACAAGCAGATAGGTGAGCAGGCATGGGATACACACCGCACCGATGGTATTGACGGTACAGGTTCAGCTTCTGCTAACCTCTACTTCAAGAACTTCGACAACATCATCGTAAAAGGTGGTATTGGCGCACCAAAGTGGCGCACAGCAAAGTAAAGGTCATTTAGACTAAACACGCATATTAAGCACCGTTCCTTATATTGGGGGACGGTGCTTTTTTGATGCAAGAAGAGCGTTATGGTATGAAAATAAAGTCAAAATCAAATAATTATCCCTCTGTAATTTGTACGTATCAAGGAAAATTAGTAATTTTGTACCGTGGAATATTACCTATATCAGAATGTTACCTATAATACAAAAGATAATAAAAAGGCGTAAAAGGTATCTTTTAGTAAAGGCAAAAGAACAAAGAAATGTTGGCTTCCATTCTGTCATGGCAATAAAGGTCGCGTAGCATGACATCGCCAGCTGTGTAGAATAACACCGTCAGGCGTGTAGAATAACATCGCCAGCTGTGTAGCATAACACCGTCAGGCGTGTAGAATGTCACCATCAGCTGCGTAGAATAACACCGACAGGCGTGTAGAATGTCACCATCAGCTGTGTAGAATAACATTGTCAGCTGTGTAGAATAACGCCGACAGGCGTGTAGAATGTCACCGCCAGCTGTGTAGAATAACACCGACAGGCGTGTAGAATGTCACCATCAGCTGTGTAGAATAACACCGACAGGCGTGTAGAATGTCACCATCAGCTGTGTAGAAAAACACCGTCAGGCGTGTAGAATGTCCCCATCAGCTGTGTAGAATAACACCGTCAGGCGTGTAGAATGTCCCCGTCAGCTGCGTAGAATAATACCGTCAGGCGTGTAGAATGTCACCGTCTGCTGCGTAGAATAAGCCAACAAAGAAAGCAAAGAAGCGTAACAAAACATAACATTATTAACTCATAAAACTTTTTTCTATGAAGAAAATCTTTACTCTTATTGCTGCTACAATGATGGCAGTAGCTGTCAGTGCACAGTCATGGCAGGTAATCAACAGCGTAAAGGGCGGTGCCATTGCAGAAGGTACAGTGCTCGCTGACGACGATTATGTAACCGCAACATCTGCAAACCAGAATGGTACTCCAGGTCAGATCCTTGACGAAGCAGGCGACCCTAAGACCGTTACATTCGGCAGTTACACTTTCGGGTACTATGTAAACGTACGTGTTACCGACGCACCAAGCGCATCAAACCCAACAGGTACAGCACACTCTGCTGACGATGGCACACAGAACATCGCCATCGTTGTAAAGGCAAAGCAGAACGCTGACGTAACATTCTACTTCCGTCGTGGTTCAAGCAAGTCATTCGACTGCTACAATCAGACCTCTGGTGAGTCAGTATCAGGTATAGAGAGCGTAGAGGAAGAAGATGGCGACAACCTCTACATCGCTTCAAAGTTCCAGCTTGTTGGTGGCAACACATACACTTTCTGGGCAAAGGGCGGTACAATCCAGATGTACGGCTTCGACACTGCCAAGGGTACTTATGTAGCACCAACAGCATCTTACTATGCTAACGGTACTGCAGCAAAAGTAGATGGCTACAGCACTATCACATACGCTGACGGTTCAAAGCTCGTTCTTATCGGTAACTCTGGTAAGGATTTCGGCCCAGGTAGCAACGTTTCTGTTAATGGCAAGACCTATAAAGGCACAAAGGTATCTAATGGTGCACAGAACAAGTTCGTTTGCCCAGAGGGTAAGAAGGCATACGCAGTAACATTCTACAGCGTAGTAAACAAGGACGCCGCTACAGATCGTGCTTGCTACTGGAAGGAAGTTAACGGTACAGAGTATACTGAGGCTGACGCTAAGATTATGGAATCATATAAGGATGCTAACAACCCAGACGTTAACACCTACGCTCTTGGTGGCGTATCAGAGTTCACATTCACCAACACAGGTGAGCAGAACTACTTCGTACTTGAAGTATCTTACGACCCATCAGGTGTAGCTGGTGTTGTAGAGGCTACAGAGACCTCTAACGCAGTCGTTAAGGCTGTTAAGAACGGTCAGGTAGTAATCGTTAAGAACGGTGCAGAGTACACAGTTTCTGGTGCACAGATTAAGTAATCTGACAGACGTATTAATGTCACAACAATGATGTGACGAGTGTATCATGATGCTCACAGCGCAACGCATAGGTATCATGATGACACAGAGATAAAAGAGCCGCTGTCCCTTTCTTGGGGGCAGCGGCTTTCTTAATTATTATGTGTAAAATAAAAATGTCCTACGTCTTTGCTGTTTCATGCAAACTTTGTATCTTTGCAAAAACATACGAAATAGAAATGAAAGATAATAACAATCGTCATATAACAGAAACATTGTCAGAGGCAATAAAAGCCGAAGGAGCAGAAGAAATAATCGCAACGGCAGGAGTGTTTAGTAAATCTAAGCCGCTTAAAGGTGAAATATCTGGACAGGCTTCGGCTATATCCCATTTCTCTTGACTATAAAGATGAAATAACAAAATATTTGATAGAAAAATATTCATAGAAACCATATACACCCATGGCGTTTGAAAAAGAGATAAAGGAGTATGAGTGTCTGCGACAGAAGTATCAGACGCGGATAGTAAACAAGATGGATAGGGCAGAGTACATCAAATATAACGAGGTGCTCTTCTCTACCCATTCGTGTGCCATAGAGGGCAATACATTCTCTGTTGATGACACCCGTGAATTGAAGGAAAAAGGGCTTGGCATGATACCTGTCGGCAAGTCACTGTTAGAAGCCTTTGAGATGCTTGACCATTTCGATGCCTTCGAGTATATGATGCGTAATCTACAGCACCCCCTTGACGAATCATTCCTAAAGGAATTGAATAGAAGGGTGTGCCTCCATACGCTTGCGTATCATTCGCCAGACGCTGTGCCTGGCGAATATACCAATACCGACATGGCGGCAGGCGACACCGTGTTCGGAGATCACGAGGCACTTATTGCAAGAGTTCCGAAGTTGTTAGAGTCTACAGAAAGGGCAGTCCTTACAACACAACAGGCACCTCATCCGATGATAATATCGGCACGCTTTCATGGTTTTTATGAATATCTCCACCCTTTTCGTGATGGCAACGGACGTACAGGTAGGCTTGTCAGCAACTATATATTGTTGCGGTTAGGGCACCCCTTGCTTATCATTCCCTCAGAATGTAGGGATGAGTACCTCTCTTCGCTTCGCAGGATAAGGACGGACGCCACCGATGAGCACCTCATACATTTTTTCTTTAAGATGGCGATGAGGAGAATGGAAGACGAAATCACGCAAAAGGCGGCAAACACCATGCGCTTTATGTCTTTCCTTTTCTGAACCAACAGGCATCAAGCCGCAGTATCATCACGATGCCGCGGCTTGTCGTTTTCAGTGCAGACACAGCGTGGCAGAAGTGTGAAAAAAATGCCATGAGGTAGTATAATAAAGCCAAAAGCATGGGCAGAGGATGATAAAAAACATATTATATGATGCTGTTACGCCGAAAAATGTTAACTTTGCAGAATAAGAATATACAGTACTAACAACCCAAACAATATCACTACAATGCATATAAAAACTTATCTCGCAACCCTTGCGTTGCTCACTACCGCCACATTCGTTAGTGCGCAGCCCCCCATTCCTTATGTAGCAGCCAAGTCAACGATGCTGCCTTACCAGAACCCTGCGCTCACCTCACAACAGCGTGCCGAAGACCTCTGTGCCCGACTTACACTGAAGGAGAAAGCACAGATAATGATGAACGGCAGCAAGGCGATAGACCGCCTGCACGTGCCAGAGTACGAATGGTGGAGCGAAGGACTGCACGGAGTGGGTCGTAACGGCTATAGCACAGTCTTCCCCATAACCATGATGATGGCATCAACATGGAACGACGCCCTCGTTCACGACGTCTTCGATAAGGTGTCAGACGAGATGCGTGCCAAGAACACACAGGCACGCCACAGCGGTGTAGTGAAACGCTATCAGGGCACCAGCGTATGGACACCGAATATCAACATCTTCCGTGACCCGCGATGGGGCAGGGGACAGGAGACATACGGTGAGGACCCATACCTCACAGAGCGCATGGGACTCGCAGTAGTGAGCGGACTGCAAGGCACCGACCTCGCAACCGGACAGCTTATAGGTCATAAGTACTACAAGCTCCTTGCCTGCGCCAAGCACTTTGCCGTACACAGCGGACCAGAGTGGAACCGCCATACCTTCGACATTCAGCAGCTGCCAGAGCGTGATCTGTGGGAGACATACCTCCCAGCCTTCAAGTCTCTTGTGCAGAAGGGCAACGTGCGCGAGGTGATGTGTGCCTACCAGCGCATCGATGGTGACCCTTGCTGTGGCAACAACCGCTACCTTCACCAGATACTGCGTGGCGAGTGGGGCTTCAACGGCCTCGTCGTATCAGACTGCGGAGCCATCAACGACTTCTGGAAACCCGGTCACCACGAGGTCAGTGTCGACGCTAAGGCAGCGTCAGCAAAAGCCGTCATCAGCGGCACCGATGTAGAGTGCGGCAGCGAGTACAAGTCGTTGCCAGAAGCTATCAAGGCAGGACAGATAACAGAGGAAAAGGTAAACCAGAGCGTGATACGTCTGCTGAAAGCCCGTTTTGAGGTAGGCGACTTCGACAGCGACGACCTCGTAGACTGGACCTCCATACCTTCCTCTTGCGTAGCGTCAAAAGACCACATCGCCCTTGCCCTCGAAGCAGCTCGTCAGGGCATAGTGCTGCTACAGAACCGCAACGGCATCCTGCCCCTGTCAAAGTCAGCCCGCATCGCCGTGGTAGGTCCTAACGCTGCCGATTCCCTCATGTTGTGGGGCAACTACACAGGTTATGCCACCAAGACCGTCAGCATACTCGAAGGCATCAAGTCACGCGCCACAGACGTGAAGTACATAGAGGGCTGCGGATATACACGCAACGAGCAGCTCGTAAGTCGCTTCGGCAACTTCCATACAGCCGATGGCACCCCAGGCATGACAGCCCACTACTGGAACAATACCGAGCTGGCAGGCACCCCCGTTACCGTAGCCCACTACACCTCTCCACTCAACCTCTCCAACGGTGGCAACACCGTCTTTGCGCCAGGCGTAAACCTTACCGACTTCTCCGCACGTTACGAAGGCGTATATAAAGCCGACAAGACCGAGACACTGCTCTTCACCATAGCCGCCGACGACCGTATGCGCGTCATCATAAACAGCGACACCATAGTAGACGTATGGAAGAGTCGTGCCCGTGTGCAGACCGCGAAGAAAGAGTATAAGGTAGAGGCTGGCAAGGAGTATCAAGTGGCGGTAGAGTATATGCAGGGCGACGCTATGGCAGCGTTAAAGTTCGACGTAGGCGTAATGACCAAGGTAACCCCTGATGACCTTGTGAAGAGCGTAGCAGACCGTGACGTAGTAGTCTTCGTTGGCGGCATCTCACCAGCCTTAGAAGGCGAAGAGATGAAAGTCAGCGAACCAGGCTTCAAGGGTGGCGACCGTACCAGCATAGAGCTTCCTCAGTCACAGCGCGACATGGTAAAAGCCCTTGCAGAGGCAGGCAAGAAGGTAGTCTTCGTAAACTGTTCAGGCGGTGCCGTGGCACTCACGCCAGAGTCGCAGCGTTGCGACGGCATCATGCAGGCGTGGTATGCCGGTGAACAGGGTGGTACAGCCATTGCCGAGGCACTCTTTGGCGACATCAACCCATCAGGCAAGCTACCAATAACCTTTTATAAGGACGACTCACAGCTCCCCGACTTCCTCGACTACACCATGCGTGGGCGCACCTACCGTTACTTCCGTGGCGAGCCATTGTGGAGCTTCGGTCACGGACTGTCATACACCACGTTCCGCAAGGCAGGTGTGAAGGTGAAGAAACAGAAAGACCGTTGCACCGTATCGCTCACCGTAACCAATACCGGTGACCGTGACGGCGACGAGATAGTGCAGGTATATCTGCGTAACCCCAACGACGCAGAGGGACCACTGAAGACCCTTCGCGCTTACCAGCGAGTGTCACTCAAGGCTGGCGAGGCAAAGCAAGTCACCCTCACCCTCACTGGCGACCAGCTGTTGTGGTGGGACAAGACGTCAAACACCATGCAGCCATTGCAGCCCAAGCAGTATGAGGTAGTAGTGGAGTAGTAATAAGGATGGTAATTCTGTAAATTAAACATAAAACAGTAGAATAAAAGGTAGTAAAAGTTTCCTATATACAAAACTTTTACTACCTTTGCATTTGTATATAGTTTGTTATATATAAATAAAATGGGACAGAGAAACATAAAAGTGATATTGTCAGAAGAAGTAGAGAAGTTCTTAGAAACTCTTTCTGATGATGCGCAGGAGAAGATATCCTATAACATTAGGCGAGTTATGGGAGGCGAAATTAATAAAGAGCTCTTTAAGAAACTTGATAATTCTGATGATATATGGGAATTTCGTACTCTATATCGTAAGATAGCCTATCGTCTTTTTGCCTTTTGGGATACAGAGCAAGAGACATTGGTTATTACTACTCACGGTATTATCAAGAAAACACAGAAAACCCCAGCTAAGGAGATTAGGAGAGCGGAGGAGATTAAGAAGATTTATTTTCACCAAAAAAGGAAAAAGGAATAAGAATTGATATGGAAAAAATGAAATTTACATCCTTTGAAGATTATCAGAATAAGCACTTTGGGGAAGTTGGTACTCCGAAGCGGGATAAATTTGAAAAGAAGGTAGACGACGCTCTGAATGCTTATAGAATAGGTGAAGCTATAAGACAGGCTCGTAAGGCAAATAATCTGTCACAGGAACAACTCGGTGAGAGAATCGGAGTACATAAAGCGCAGATCTCAAGATTAGAAAGAGGGAGAGGTATAACATTTGCAACAATGGCAAGAATTTTCAAGGCAATGAATGTTTCCGCATCGTTAGAGATGACGGGCATAGGTAAAATAGCATTGTGGTAATCATGGTAATACCCAAATAGCACGTTAAAAGGGGCTTAATCGCAACACGATTAAGCCCCTTTCGCAGTGTCATTAGGGTGCTATTGCAACGCCCCGTTTTATAACCCCTAAAAAAGGTACACCCTTTAGATAATCTTCTCCAGTTCGTCGATGTTCTTCTTCACCTCCTCTTCAGTCACCTCATAGTCCTGCAGAGAGCCAGCCAAATACTGGTCGTAGGCACTCATGTCGATAAGTCCGTGACCAGAAAGGTTAAAGAGAATAACCTTCTCCTCACCCGTCTCCTTACACTTCTCCGCCTCGCGTATGGCAGTAGCAATGGCGTGGCAAGACTCAGGCGCAGGAATGATACCCTCCGACTTGGCAAATATCAGTCCAGCCTTAAAGGTCTCCGACTGCGGTATGTCAGCCGCCTCCATGTATCCGTCCTTCATCAGCTGCGAGATAATCATGCCAGCACCATGGTAGCGCAGACCACCAGCGTGAATGTTAGCCGGCATAAAGTTATGACCTAAGGTGTACATCGGCAGCAGAGGGGTAAGTCCTGAGAGGTCGCCAAAGTCATACTGGAACACACCGTGTGTCAGCTTAGGACAGCTTGAAGGCTCAGCGGCAATAAAGCGCGTCTTCTTTCCATCCAGCAAGTTGTGGCGCATAAATGGGAAGCTGATACCTCCGAAGTTAGAGCCACCGCCAAAGCAACCAATAACGATGTCAGGATACTCCCCAGCCATCTCCATCTGCTTCTCCGCCTCAAGGCCAATCACCGTCTGGTGCAGAGCCACATGGTTCAGCACAGAGCCGAGCACATACTTACAGTTAGGCGTAGTCATGGCAAGCTCCACAGCCTCAGAGATAGCCGTTCCGAGCGAACCCTGGTTGTTAGGGTCCTTAGTCAGCACGTCCTTGCCGGCACGTGTCGACATAGAAGGCGACGGTGTAACCTGCGCTCCGTAAGCCTGCATGATAGAACGGCGGTATGGTTTCTGGTTGTACGAAATCTTAACCTGATATACGGCAGCCTCCAGACCAAACACCTTAGCGGCATACGACAGTGCGCAGCCCCACTGTCCGGCACCCGTCTCAGTAGTAACATTCGTCACACCCTCCTCCTTACAGTAGTACGCCTGAGCCAGAGCCGAGTTCAGCTTATGAGAACCCACAGGGCTAACAGACTCGTTCTTGAAGTATATGTGCGCCGGAGTGCCAATAGCCTTCTCCAATCCATAGGCGCGAACCAGAGGCGTAGAGCGATAGTACTTATACTGTTCCAGTACAGGCTCAGGAATGTCAATCCACGCGTCGGTAGTGTTCAGCTCCTGCTTACACACCTCTTTAGCAAAGATAGGGTAGAGGTCCTCAGCCGACATCGGCTCGTGTGTCTTAGGGTTCAGCGGAGGAAGAGGCTTGTTAGGCATATCAGCCTGAATGTTATACCACTGTTTCGGTATCTGTTCCTCAGTGAGGAAAAAACGCTTCTGCTTATTGCTCATGGCGATAAAATATGTTATGGGTTAAAAAAATGTTCAGGTAGTATTGGGCATGCACGGAGGTCTTAGTGTACTATCAAAGCCCATATACCCTGCAAAGATACCAAAACTTTTGCTAATGGCAAAATAACACGACCTGTGGACGGTGACATTTATGTTATTTTTTATTTAATTCTATTGCCGTCTAAGTTTTTCTTTGTACCTTTGTATGTTGAAAAGGTAGCTTCAGCGACAATAGTTCGCCAAGTGCCGGAAAAGCAAATATAATGATAGAGATACGTACCGTTTCAGCTCCAGCAGACATAGAGCGATTCATCGACTTTCGTACCCGTCTTTACAAGGACGACCCATGCGCTGTGCCTTACCTGTATAAAGACGAGAAGGACACCCTTATGCCCAACCGTAACCCAGCCTTTGAGTTCTGCGACGCGGAGTATTACATGGCGTACCGTGACGGAGAACCAGTAGGAAGAATAGCCGCCATCATCAACCGTAACGCCAACAAGAAGTGGGGCAGAAACAATGTCCGCTTCGGATACTTCGACTTCGTGGACGACAGGGAGGTGTCACAGGCACTCATAGAGAAAGTAAAAGACTTCGGACGCGCTCATGGCATGGACACCATCATAGGGCCAATGGGCTTCACCGACATGGACAGAGAGGGCTTGTTGATAGAGGGCTTCGACGTGATGGCATCGATGCACGCCAACCATAACTATCCCTATTACCGCAAACACATGGAGGCAATGGGCTTCATAAAAGACAACGACTGGGTGCAGCAGCTCATAGCGATGCCTAAGGAAGTGCCTGCCAAGTTTGCGAAGATTACCTCTATGATAGCCCGACGCTATAATATAGTGCCACGAAAGCTCACCAAACGCCAGTTGATGAAGCAAGGCTACGGACGACGCTTCTTCCATATACTCAACGAGTGTTACAAAGACCTCTACGAGTTCTCAGAGCTGTCAGAGAAACAGATAGACAACTTCGTAGAGGAATACATAGCCATGGCAGACCTCAACCTCGTCACCTTCATCTTCGACGAGAGCATACAGACCGCTGATCCCACAGAGCAGATGATAGGCTTCGGCGTCAGTTTCCCATCATTCTCAAAGGCACTACGTCGCACAGGCAACGGCAAGCTATTCCCATTCGGCTGGATACACCTCATGCGCACGCTGTATTTCCACGACACCGACACCGTAGACCTGCTGCTCATAGGCGTACTGCCAGAGTACAGGTCAAAGGGAGCCAACGCCATACTCTTTGACGATCTCATCAAGTGGTACCTCAAGTACGGCTTCAAACAAGCCCTGACACTCGCCATGATGGAGACAAACGAAGGAGTGTTATCAGCATGGCAGTACTTCGATGCCAAGACAGTAAAGCGACTACGTAGCTACAAGCTGCCGCTATAAGCGACGAGAGCTTCAGCAGCTTCGCCCCTTTAGCTTTAGCTGCATCGCCCTTTAGCTTCAGCAGCTTCGCCCTTTAGGGGCAGCCCTCAGCTCCTTAAGTAACAGCGTCCAGCTCCTTGTGCTACGGCGTTTTTACGCCGTTGTCTCCCCATTTTTCCCCATAACCCACAACCTTAAAACCCACAACCATGGTAGAATATACCGAAGACAACATACGAAAACTATCCGACGTTGAACACATCCGCACACGTCCAGGAATGTATATCGGTCGACTTGGCGACGGATCACACGCCGAAGACGGCATATACGTACTGCTCAAGGAGGCGATAGACAACTCCATCGACGAGTTCCGAATGAACGCAGGCAAACGAATAGAGATAGAGCTTACCGACAACAAGGCGGTGTCGCTGCGCGACTACGGACGTGGCATACCGCAGGGAAAGATGATAGAGGCAGTAAGCCAGCTCAATACAGGCGGCAAATACGACTCAAAGGCGTTCAAAAAGTCGGTCGGTATGAACGGCGTCGGCATAAAAGCCGTCAACTTCCTCTCTACAAAGTTTGAGGTAAGGTCATACCGCGACGGCATGGTACGCACAGCCATCTTCGACAAAGGACAGCTCGTCAGCGACACCACACAGCCTACCGACGACGAGACAGGAACGTACATCTACTTTCAGCCCGACGATACACTGTTCAAAAACTACGCCTTTCAGCCCGACATCGTGGAGACCATGTTGCGCAACTATACATACCTCAACACAGGGCTCGCCATCATGTTCAACGGCAGACGAATCCTCTCGCGCAACGGTCTCGAAGACCTACTGAAAGACGAGATGACAGCCGACCCACTGTACCCTATCGTTCACATGAAGGGAGAAGACATAGAGATAGCCTTTACCCACACCAACCAGAACGGAGAAGAGTACGAATCCTTCGTCAACGGACAGCACACCACGCAGGGAGGCACACACCAGTCGGCACTAAAGGAACACATTGCCAAGACCATCAAGGAGTACTTCGGCAAATATGAGTACGGAGACATACGCAACGGACTCGTTGCGGCGATAGCAGTCAATGTAGAAGAGCCAATATTCGAGTCGCAAACAAAGATAAAACTCGGTTCGCTGACAATGTCACCAGACGGTGTTTCCGTCAACAAATACATCGGAGACTTCGTGAAAACGGAGGTAGACAACTACCTGCACCGTAACCTCGACGTTGCCAACGTTATAGAAGAGAAGATAAAAACGTCAGAACGAGAGCGCAAAGCCATGGCAGGCGTAGCGAAACTGGCAAGAGAACGCGCCAAGAAAGCTAACCTACACAACCGTAAGCTGCGCGACTGTCGCGTACATTATTCCGACGCTAAGGGAGACCTTCGCGAAGAGTCATGCATCTTCATCACCGAGGGCGACTCTGCAAGTGGTAGCATCACCAAAAGCCGCAACGTCAATACGCAGGCGGTATTCTCACTAAGAGGAAAGCCACTAAACTGCTATGGGCTGACCAAAAAGGTAGTGTACGAGAACGAAGAGTTCAACCTCCTTCAGGCAGCACTCGACATAGAGGACGGACTTGACAACCTGCGCTACAACAAAGTCATCGTAGCGACAGATGCAGATGTCGACGGAATGCACATACGTTTGCTCATCATCACGTTCTTCCTACAGTTCTTCCCTGATTTGATAAAGAAGGGACACGTCTACGTCTTGCAGACACCACTATTCCGAGTGCGCAACAAACGTACCAAGATAAAGAACAAACAGGTCATCGCTGCGGAAGACGCCAAACTGAAAGAACGTGGCGAAAAGCCCAAGGACTTCATCACACGCTACTGCTATTCTGACGAAGAAAGACAGCACGCCATAGCCGAACTCGGTCCTGACCCAGAGATAACACGATTCAAAGGACTCGGAGAAATATCACCAGACGAATTTGCTGGCTTCATAGGACCAGACATCCGATTGGAGAAAGTAAAGCTACACAAAAGCGATGAGGTAGAGAAGCTGTTAGCATACTATATGGGTAAGAACAGCATGGAACGCCAAAACTTTATCATTGACAACCTCGTCATAGAAGAAGACATACCCGAAGAAGACGTTTATGAATAAAAATACGACTGGCAACGCATGAAGATAGGCAACATAGACTTGGGCAATCGCCCGCTTTTCCTCGCTCCAATGGAGGACGTTACCGACATAGGCTTCCGCCGACTGTGCAAACGTTACGGTGCGGCAATGGTCTACACGGAATTTGTCGCGGCAGAGGCGTTAGTGCGATCCGTTAAGGCTACCGTGAGAAAACTGACCATCTCAGACGATGAACGACCCGTAGGCATACAGATATACGGCCGCACCACAGCCGACGTCGTTGAGGCGGCACGCATAGTAGAGGCAGAAGCGCACCCCGATGTGATAGACCTCAACTTCGGATGCCCAGTGAAAAAGGTAGCGGGAAAAGGCGCGGGAGCTGGTATGTTACAAAACATTCCGCTGCTATTAGAGATGACAGAGGCGGTAGTAAAGGCTGTCAACACCCCCGTTACGGTAAAGACACGATTAGGGTGGACCAGTGATAACCTCGTCATCACCGATCTCGCACCGCGTATTCAAGACTGCGGAGCCCAGGCACTCACCATACATGGCAGAACAAGAGCGCAGATGTACACCGGCGAAGCGGACTGGACACTGATTAAAGCAGTAAAAGACAATCCTGCCATCACGATACCTATCATAGGCAATGGCGACATAACATCAATAGAACAAGCCGATGCTGCCTTCGAAAAGTATGGCGTTGATGCCGTGATGATAGGCAGAGCAACCTTCGGACAACCGTGGATATTCTCGCGAGAGGCGTGCGCCACCGACGGCACAGGACTGACAGACTCGCAGAAGATAGACATACTACTCGAACTGTTACACATCAATCAGGAGTATATAGGCGATGATTACCGTGCCATCTTGCACACACGACGTCACCTTGCAGCCACACCCGTATTCAAAGGAATACCTGACTTCCGTCAGACACGCATCAAGATGCTGCGCGCCAACACCGTAGCAGAACTGGAAGACATACTCAACGAGATAAAGATATTTCTGGAAAACAGGGCGAAAGGTTAACACCTCTCCTTCCTCGTGCGTTGGCGTTTCTACGCCATACGCCTCTTCCTACACCCTAAAGAACAAAAAACAACGCCCCAAGAAACATAAAAACAATGGAAAAACTCACAATAGTAAAAGTCGGTGGAGCCATCGTTGAAGACCCCGAACAGCTCTCCGCCCTTCTCGATAACTTCTCAGCCATAGAAGGAAAGAAAATACTCGTACACGGAGGAGGCCGTCGCGCCACCAAGATAGCGGCGCAGTTAGGCATCGAAAGCCACATGATAGGCGGACGACGCATCACCGATGGCGAGATGCTATCAGTCGTAACAATGGTCTATGGCGGTTTGGTAAACAAAAATCTCGTTGCAAGTCTGCAAGCACATGGCGTCAATGCCCTCGGATTGACAGGTGCCGACATGGACGTTATACGCTCACACAAACGCCCATTAAAGAAAGTTCGCATGGACGATGGCACAGAACAGATGGTCGACTTCGGCTTCGTTGGCGACGTAGACAGAGCTGATGGCGACCGACTCGCACAACTATTAGACAGCGGTATCATACCAGTAGTAGCACCATTGACACACGATGGCAACGGCAACATACTCAACACCAACGCCGATACCATGGCGTCAACCGTGGCGAAGGCACTCGCCGACAAGTACGAAGTAACCCTAATATTCTCCTTCGAGAAAAAAGGCGTACTGTCAAACCCCGATGATGACGACAGCGTAATACCCGTAATAACCCGCGATATATATAATAAATATGTAGAAGACGGCACCATCTCTGGCGGCATGAAGCCGAAGATAGAGAACGCCCTCGAAGCCGTAGACGCGGGAGTGAAGAAAGTTATCATCACCCTTGCAACCAAGATAGACGGCAAGCACGGTACAGTGATAAAGTAACCACCACCACATTGCCACACAAAAACATAAACCTCCTGATCCTTGTTAGATGTAAAACGCGACATATTGCCCATGAAGAACGTCATGTACCGCATGGCATTGCGTCTTACGCTCAACAGTCAGGAAGCGGAAGACGTGGTACAAGACGTGATGATAAAGCTCTGGGCAATGCGTGAACGTCTTGACAACGTAGACAACCTCGAAGCGTTCGCCCTGCGAATGACACGAAACCTCGCCATAGACAGGCAGAGAATGAAAGTCAATAACACAGAGAACATCGACGATATAGAGACCGACCGTTACGTCGCAACCGACACAAACGAGCGGAGAGAACAGGTAGAAAGCATAAAGAACGTCATGCTTCAGCTACCAGAAAAACAGCGCAGCGCAATGCAACTGCGTGATTTTGAAGGATATTCTTATAAAGAAATAGCCGAAATGCTGTCCATGTCAGAAGACCAAGTGAAGATAAACATATTCAGAGCACGACAGTATGTAAAAACGAAGTTAACGTCTTTTAACTAAAAGAGCTGTAACTTTCGTTACCTTTCATACGTCGTACATATAGAGAGGGGTAATAAAGCGTGCCCCACTCACTAAGCTTTAGAATCTGTAAAACAATTAATTCACATCATCAAGACAATGACAATGGACTACACTTACATAGAGCAGCTGCTTGAAAAATATTTCGAGTGCGAGACATCGCGCGAGGAAGAGCAGATACTCCGTGCCTTCTTTGCGCAAGAAACGGTGCCGGTACGTCTGTTGCCATACCGTGAGCTCTTCACCGAAGCAGCCAGATGCCAGTCAGAAGACACCCTTGGCAGCGATTTCGATGCACGTGTTCTTGCCGCCATCGGTGCGCAGGAGCAGCAGGAACCAGTAAGAGTGAAGGCAAAGATAGTCACTATGCAGCGTCGTTTACGTCCGCTTTACAAAGCAGCGGCGTGCGTAGCGGTAGTACTTGCGCTTGGTCAGGCAGCACAGATGCCATACACTGAGCAAGAAGAGGCACAGGAGAACATTGCCGTAACGCATCCTCAGATAGAGAAAGAGGAAAATGCTGTGGCGAAGAGTGACTCCGTATCAAAGACCAACAAGACTTTGGTAGTGCCTGTAGCAAATTAAGATAATTTTCTATGCTTTATAAGATATCCTATTAAAACAATTCAACAAAAATCATTAAAACAACCCTGCTGCAACACCGGGATGGACAGACAGCAGTCGCAATCTTTTTAAAACACAATATTAGGGAGGACGTTCTGTAGAATAAAAGCTCAGAAGTCTTCCCTTTATTGTTTTTAAGAGGCATGTAGAACAGATGGCGTTGGTGATAGGCATAGCTATAGTTGGTAGTAAGTAGACATATTGCCCCTATGACAGATGGTTAAATATAATTACAGAAATAATAATGTTCACTTACTGATATATATAAATAATTTTGAATACTTACTTATACCAAACCTTTGTTATATCATTGCCCTTAAGTTGTGATTGCCCACAAACGAAAAAGGCAGTACCTTTGCATCATGAAAAGAAAGATAACAGTCATATCACGAACCAGTCCGTTGGCGTTGCTTCAGGTTGACGAAACCGCACGCCTACTGCATGACGCCGGTGTGGAAGCAGACTTCGATGTCATCACCACCACCAGTTACGGCGACAAGCATAAGGACGTGTCGTTGATGCACCCCGAACTGCCATCTGACTTTTTTACACGCGAACTCGACCGTGCTCTCCTTAACGGCACAGCGCAGATTGCCGTTCATTCCGCCAAAGACCTGCCTTACCCGTTGCCTGCCGGCATAGAGGTAATAGCCCTGACAGAGGCAGAAGACAAGAGCGACTCGCTCGTGGCACGCGATGGTCTCACCCTCGCCACACTGCCATCAGGCGCAAAAGTAGGCACCAGCTCATCACAACGCAAGGCAGAACTGCTGCAACAGCGTCCAGACCTCACCGTGGTTCCGATACGTGGCACCATAGAGGAGAGAGTAAAACAGGTGGAAGAGGGTAGCGT